>JAGGAJ010000036.1 GCA_017889845.1 Deltaproteobacteria bacterium | reverse complement strand
GAGATCGCCTCCGCAAGGGGGGCGAGGGGGCCCCTCTCCGCGGCGACGGTGTCCACGTCCGCCGTTGCCACGGCTTCCCGGAGGCGATCGACGGGGCGGAACACGGTCCGCTCCAGGAGAAAGGCGCTGACCAGCCCCAGTGCGACCTCGCCCGCCGCCGCCGCAGCGAAAAATGCGCCCGCACGGGTCGAGGTCCCGCCAAGCAGCAAGGCCGCGGCGAGGGTCATCGCGATGAGGGCGCACCAGGCGAGGGCAAACACGGGCCGCCACCCGGGCAGGAAATGGGCCCGGAGGCCCTGCGTGGGACTTTCGGCCGGCATGATGCGAAATTACCATGATTTCCGATTACCGGAAACGGTGGAAAGCGGATAAAATGTCCGGACCATTCCCGGGAGAGGTGCTTCATGCCGGAGGAAACAGGGAGCGGAACACCCTCGCCGACGGCCGGCTGGGACGGCGTCGAACGCAGGAGGCCGCTGACCGAAGAGGAACCGCCGGCCGAGCCGTTCAACCCGGTCCCGGCGGATTGGCAATCCCGCGGCATCGCGTTCCTGATCGACCTGTTCCTGTACGCCGCGCTTCACTTCGGCGGACCTGCCCTGGGTTCCGGGATCCTGGGCGGGTTTCTCGCCGTGCTCTACATCACGTTCCGCGACGGCCTGTTCGGCGGCCAGAGCATCGGCAAGAAGATTATGGGGGTGCGGGTGGTCCACATGGACGGCAGACCCATCTCCTACGTGGACTCCTCCTTCCGCAACGTCCTGTTCATCATCTACCTGCTGATGCCGCTGGCGATCGCGGTCGAGTCGGTAGCTGCCTTCCGCAACCCGGAGCGCCGCCGTCTCGGGGACCGCATCGGGAAGACGTGCGTGGTCCAGAAGGCCCGCGTGCCGGTGCTCGCCTAGAATACAGCGCCGATGCTGAAACTCGCCGCCCCGGCGGACTCCCCCGCGCGGCGATCCAGCTTCCAGCCGTAATCCACGCTGATGGGACCTACGGGGGTGATGTACCGGAGGCTCAGACCGGCGGTTTCCCGAAGGTCGAATCCGTACGGGGGTGTATCCCACAACCAGACGCTTCCGGCGTCCACGAAGACCGCCGTCAGGAACCCATACTGCAGGGGGACCCGCATCTCCGCGTTCAGGATCAGCTGGAAGTTCCCCCCGATGGGCGCCCCGTCCGGCCCGAGCGGACCCAGCGTGTCCTGCTTGAACCCGCGGACCGTCGTCCGCCCGCCCGCGAAGAACCGCCTCTGGATCGGGACTTCCGGCGTGTCGCCATACGGAAGGATGGAGCCCGCACGCGCGGAAAGGGCGAGGGAGTTCCGCCGGACGACGGGCAGGTAATAGCTCGTCTGCCCGGTGAGCGACCAAAAGTCCACCTGGGACCCCAGCAGCAGGCTCGCCAGTTCGGCCCCACCGGAAACGAACACTCCCCGTTTCGGGTTGAACGGGTCGTCCCGGAAGTCGAGGACCACGAGACCCTGGACGCTGCCGATGTTGGCTTTCCCCTGGTCCTCCTTCGAGATGACCGCGCCGGGCTGGACGTCGAACGTGTCGTCGCGCGAGAACACGTACTGCAGCGTAACGGTGGACCGTTCGAGAAGCTTCTGGGTGATCCCGGCTACGATGGCCGCCTTCCGCAGCCCGAAGCTGGGACGCTCCTGGTACAGGTAGGACCCGGTCAGCACGCCCTCCCACTTCCACCTGTTCCCCAGAACGTACGGTTCCCGCATCTGCAACTGGTAGTTCTGCTCCTTCTGGCCGACCATGGCCAGCCCGGAGAGGCTTCTGCCGAACCCGTCGAGGTTCCTGTCCTTGGCGAAGACCGAGCCGCGGATGCCGGTTTCGACACCGTACCCCGCACCGAATTCGACGTCGAAGAACAACGTCTCTTCCACCTCGACGACGAGGTCCAGGATCCGTTCCTGGGGCCTCTTGACGCGCTGCATCCGTACGCTTTTGTACAGGCCCGTTCCGTACACCGATTGCTGGAATTTCAGGATGTCCGTCTCCCCCGCGAACGCACCGGCGGGGATCGTGTTCTCCCGAAGCACAACCGTGGCGCCGGTCAGGAGGTTCCCCTGGACGACGACGGCCCCGAGCCGGTATCGTGGCCCTTCCGCGATCATGAACTGCGCGACGACGCTATCCTTCCCCTCGTCGAAGTTCACTGTCCCCTCGACGGTCGCATCGAGGAATCCCGAGTCGCGGTATTTCGAGAGGATCGTTTCCTGGTCGCGTTCCAGCCCGACATAATCGACGAACGCCCCCTCCCGGTTTCGCATCAGCGCCAGGAGTTCCGTCCGTAGGAAGGCGTCGTTCCCGCGGAAGAGAATTTCCCGGAGGCGATACCGCTGCCCTTCCTCGACGTGGATGACCTTGGTGACCCCCCCGTCCGCGTCCCACACGTTGTCCACGCCGGTGATCCGCATCCGGACGTACCCTTCCTTCTGGTAATACCCGACGATCGCGCTCAGGTCCTGGTTCCACTCCTGCTCGCTGTATTTCCCGGACCCCGTGAACCAGTGGAACGTGCCCCTCGCCCGGGTGGTCATCTGCCGGAGCAAGGTATTCTCCGGGATCCCGTGGTTTCCCTCGAACCGGATCGCCCGGACGGGCCCCGCCTTCCCCTCCCGGACCGCTACGGTCAGCGGCACTCTCCCATCGGTTTCCTCCCCGAGCGCGACGGCCACCTCCGCCTGCAGGTACCCTTTATCGCGATAGAACGCCAGGACCCGCTCCCGCACGTCGTACAGCAGCGCCCCCTCCGTCACCTCGTCGCCGGTGTAGAGCCCGGCCACGTCCGACAGTTTTTCCGCAGAGAACTCCCGGACACCCTCCCACCGGACGTCGTACCGCCGTCCTTCCACCACGGTCGCCTGCGGGCAGAGAGATCCACCCTCCCCGCACAGGGGCGCGGATTCCTCGATGCGCACGGTCAGGAACCCCGCCTTCTTGTACTCCCGGCGGAGGCGTGCCATCCCCTGATCCCACCGCCGGAAGTCGAACCGTTCCCCGACCTGCACTCCGAGAATCCCGCCGAGTTGTTCCGCGGAAAAGAAGGAGGCGCCAGGGAAGGCCAGGGATCCCACGAGGGCGGGGGCTCCCTCTTTCACGTCGATCCGGACCTTGCCCGATCCGTTCACGGTGCTGCAGGAAACTTCGATCGCGCACCGGCCCGCCGTGAACCCTTTCTGCGCGAGGAACGACGCGACCGCTTCCTGCGCCTCCACAAGGTCCCTCTCCCCGAGGACCGTCCCGCGCTTCAGGCGGGATGCCGTGACGATCTGCGAAGAGGTCAACTCCTTCTGCCCCCTCACTTCGATTTCCGCGATGAACGGAATGGGCCGAAGGAAGAAGAGCAGGTCGGCCCGGCCTCCCTCCTCCCGGACGTACGCCGTCACCTCGCGGAACGCCGACTTGGTGTTCAGGCGCCGGATGGACTCCCTCACGCCTTCCGGCGTGAGGGGGTCCCCCGGGCGCAGGGTGACGAGGCCGTTGAGTTCCTCGTAGGAGAGCTGGTACGGGGAGGCCACCTGGAAAGTCAGTGTGGAGACGACCGGAGACGGGACGGAGGAGGCCGGACCCTCCTCCGCCGTCGCCCGGGCGAACGGCAGGAGGACGATCCACCCCGAGAGAACCAGGGCGGAGAGCCGGCTACTCTCCGCCACGCAGCAAATCCTTGAATTGGCGGAAACGGTATTTGACCTTCAGGTCTCCGGAGATGTCCCCCCTCGTGGAGGTCGTGGTGCTCTCCCACGCCCCCTGCAGGTAGAGGTTCTCCCGGAGCTTCACTTCCCCGGAGGCGGAGGTTTCCGCGGAGGTCCCCACGGAGGTCGACACGGACACGGTGGCCCGGTCCCCGAACGATTTCCCGACGACGAACCTCGGCACGAACTGCTGGGTGGTCTGGGAGAAGCCGGTCTCGATGGAGAAACGGTCCAGCCCGACCGCGCCGCGGATCTTCTCGTCCACGCCCCCGACATAACTGCCGACGAACACGGCCGCCGACCCGACCGCGCCGGAGGAACCGCCGGAGCCCGTGCCGTTGGACCCAAGAGCCTGCGTCGTGACGCCGAACGACAGGAGGCTCACGATGTCGGTCCGGCTCAACGGAGGATCGGAAGCGAAGTCCACCTCGGGTTTCTCTAACGTACCGCTGACCAAAACGGTCACGGTGTAGTTTCCCTTCTTCGTTTCCGCCCGGGCGTCGAGCCGGGGGTTGTTCCTGCGCGGATCCTGGAAATCCACGACGAGCCGCTTCAGGTCGTACCGGCTGCCGTAATACACCACGTACCCCTCGTAGACGTCGAACGAACCGAGGATGATCACCTTGCTGCTGTCCCCCGCGATCTTGAACTCCCCGCTGGCACTGGCGTCGGAGAGGTTGTTTTTGAACCGGATCGTCCGGTCCGCGACGACGTCGATGTCGAGCCGGACGCGAAAGTCGGATTTCTCCCGGCGCGCCGCGACGTCCGCGAGCCTCTTGCTGAAGTCGACGAGCGCCCTCTCGGGATACATGCTCCGGGTGAAGCGGGCGGACTGCACCTCGACCTCCCCCGTCACAAGGAGGTCTTCCAGAGGCCCGATCAGCTCTGCGTGTCCCTGGACGACGGGGCGGAAATCGTCCGGGTACGGGTACCGGACGTCAAGGAAGTCCACCGTGAAGAACAGCCGCTGCCCGGCGTCCGTTTTCAGGGGCACCTCCCCCCTCCCGTCGAAATACCCGCCGCCGGTCCTTCCCTCGAAGTGTTCGAAGATGATCTTCTCCCTGCTGATGACCGCGTCCGCCTGGACCGACTCGAAGACCTGCCCGTACCCCGCGAACGAGAGGGTCGCCCCCTCGGCGTGCCCGGTCCCGACGATCGTGGGATCGTCCCACTTTCCCGCGAGACGGACGCCGACCGTCAGCACCCCGTCCAGCCGCTCGAACAGGTCGGGGACAACGAGGCGAAGGGCTGAGGCAGGCAGTTTCCCGTCGAGCCGGACGTCCAGGTCACCCTTCCAGGACACCTTGCCCGACACCTTCAAGGGGTTCCCCGCTGCGATGATCGTTCCCCCCGTCCATCGGATCCCCTCGGGGTCCATCCGGGCCGAGAGATCCTTGCCCGTCATCTCCAGGCCTCCCTCCCGGTACCGGACCGTCTCGACCTGCACGGTCCCGCTGGTCTTCTCCAGGGCGCGCAGTGCCCCCTCGATCTCGGCCCGTCCCTGCAGGGAGAAGCGGCGCTTCTCATCCTTCGGCGCGGCGACATCCGCTTCCCCGAGGGAGAAGGGGCCCTCCAGGCGGAAACCGAAGGGTTCCCGCAGGTTCACGGCCCACGCGAGACGGGTGGCGGGGAGGCGGGTCTCGATTTCACCCCGGATCGAATCCCCCTGGCGGTTCCCGGAAACGCGGAAATCCTCGAAGCGCACATCTCCCGCGGATGGGGCGCTTGAACGAATGCTGGCGTGGAGCGCCGGGAAGACCTCCCCGGGAATGCGCTTCCCTTCGAGAAGATCTCCCACGCGGACCTCACCGCCCACATCGGCGTTCCACGTCCCCCCGGACGGCGAATCTCCCCGTCCGGCCGCGGCGAGGAGGAACGACGTGGGGACATCCACGGCGGCAACTTCGAACTTCACCGGCCAGCCTCCCCCCCGCCGCACCTCGCCGGCCAGCGTCAGGCGGGGGGATGACGAGGAGGCCGAGAACTTCCCTTCGGAGGCTCCGAGACTCCCTCCGACGCGCACGTCGGCGAATTTCATGCTCCCCACGGCGAACTCCTTCGTCTCCGCGGCGGCGTGCGGAACCTCCCACCCATGAGGGCCTTCCCTCAATCTGAAGAGCCCGTCGATGGTGCCCCGGATCCCGTTCGGGTTTTCCCGCTTGAGCAGGGGAAACAGCTGGGCAATCTCCAGCCTCTCGCACCCGCCGGAAACCTCCGTATCCCCCTTCCCTCCGCCCCGCGTCTCGATCCATACCGAGCCTTCTCCAAGCCCTCCCTCACCCCGGGCCTCCCAACGGACCGACCCCGGCGTGGCGGAATACCCTCCCGCCGCCTTCACGTCGTGGAGCGGGATGCCGCGGGCGACCAACCGGCGGGAACGCGCGGAGCCGGAGAGCTCGACGCTTCCCGCCGCGATGGACAGCCGCGCGTCCCCCTCCGCCGTCCCTTCCATCCCCGAAAGGTGCCGCGGGAGTTCTCCCGCGTCCTTCCCCAGCGAGGCGGCAACGGCGGTTACCCACCGTTCCCCTTCCGAGAGGTCGACGTCCCGCGCCACCACGGCGATCTCCCCACGGGCCCGGGAAGGGTCGAGGAGGGAAACCACCGTACCCGTCGCCGTGACCCGGAACGCGCGGCCCGGCACGTCCGCCACGAAGTGCAGTCCCCGCACTGGCTCCCCTTCCGCCTTCAACCGGAAGGGGACCGGGGACAACGACCAGGCCGCCAGGGAATCCACCTGCAGGTCCGCCGCGACATGGACGGCGGCCGCGGGCCCGGAGAGTTCCCAGGTTCCTTCCGCTTTCCCCCAGGAGAGGGGATACCCCAAACCGTAATCCGCCGCCTTGCCCGCCGGGACCGTCACGACCCCCCGCATCCGTACCGTCCGCCCGGCGAGGGACACGGATCCCTCCCCCCGGGTTTCGGCCACCCCCGCCCGAATCCGGAGGGCATCGATCCGGAGCTCCTTTCCGTCCCGCAGTTCCCCGACAGCCTCCGCGGAGAGAGGAACGCGCAACAGAAGCCGGTCCTCTCCGGACCCGGGAGGCCGCTCCACCCCGTCCGGCAGGGACAGGGACACGCTCCCCCGCAGCCGTCCCGGCCCGCCCTCCACGAGGATCGAAAGATCCCCGGTGCCGGCCAACCGAACCGGCGTCCCGAAGGCGTCCCAGGGCACCGCAGCCAGGGAAACCCTCAGGAGGGAAGCCTTCCCTTCGACGGTCCCGCCCGCAACGTCGTACCGGCCGGTGGCTTCCAGCGTCCCTCCCCAGATCTTCGACCGGAGGCGCGTCACCTGCACGACCCGACCTACCAGGGACAGCTCCGCCTCGCCGTCCGCCCGGGGAAGGCCGGGGAGGGCAACGCTCCGGAGCAGGATCCTGCCCGTTCCCCGCGGGTCCGCCAACGTTCCGGAGACCGTTGCGGAGACCTCCACCTTCCCTTCGCGGGCAACGGAACCCGCAAGCCGCGCGCCGGGTGCACCGGCGGCGACCCAGCGCGCCAGGTCAATCTCCCCGGAGAGCTTCCCGTCGAGAATTTCCCTGCGCGTGTCGAAGGCGCCGGACAACAGCGCCGTGGAACCATTCCCGGACGCTTTCAGTCGCCTCACCCGGAGCACGCCGTCCTTGTGCAGGAGGTCCGCTTCCATCGACGGGTACGGCCATGCGGCTGCTCCCGCGCCGGCCAAGTCGATCTCCCCGGAAGCGTGCTCCACCGTGGCGGTGACGCGGGTCCCCAGGAACCGGGCGGTGCGGATGCGAACCTCCCGGACGTCCGCCTCGAACCACCGTAGCGGTCCGATCGGGCCCAGCCGGACCGATCCTTCGAGGAGGAGGATCTCCGGGAGCTCCCCGCCTGAAGGCTCCCCCTTCCCGGAGGAAAGCTTCCCGTAGAGTTCCCGATTCGCCTCGCCCGCATGGAGGCGGAAATTCCGGACGCGGATCCGGGAGACCGGGAGATCGCCGGCGAGGTACCGGAGGGGGGAGATCGAAACGTCGACGGACCCCGCGGTACCAAGCGGAACGCCGGCGAGACCATCGGTCACCGCGATGTTGTCGATGGAAACACGTAGGTGCAGGGGATGGAACTTCAGGCTACCGTACCGGATCTGAAGGCCGAACCGCGCGGCCGCATCGAGCAACGACCGCTCGAGGCCGGACAGCCGCTCCGGAATCTCGAGGGAAACCCGCCACCCCAGAAGCAGGAGGAGGACGACGAGCAGGCCGCCCCCGGTCCACCGCACCCATCGCCTCGCCATGGATCAATTATAGAGGAAAACCCCCGAAAGCGAAGGGCCTCTCCCCCGACGGGGGCGAGGCCCTGTATGGATTTCCGGTCCGCCGGACCGGAGATTTCGCGATGGAGCGGGCGACCGGATTCGAACCGGCGACGTCAAGCTTGGGAAGCTTGCATTCTACCCCTGAATTACGCCCGCCTGCCTTGCCATCTCTACCATAAATCCGACCGGGAATGCAACGGGAACCGGAGTCGCCGGTCCCTGGCTAGGAGCGATACCGCTCCGTCCGCGCCTTCACATCGCGGTACTCCGGCGCCTCCCCGTAGAGGGCCTGGAAGATCTCCCGGGCCTCCTCCTCCCTCCCCCCCCGGGAGAGGAGCACCGCCTTGTGGTACCGCAGGTCCCTCCGCTCCTCGTCGGATATGCCACCGGCCGCAAGGACTTCCTCGAGCACCGCGGCGGCGGCGTCCAGGTCCCCCTGCTCGGAGAGCGTGTCGGCCAGGAGCGAGGAGGAGCCCACCAGCAGATCGGCCCGCTTCATCGCCAGGCGGAATTCCATCACCGCCTCCTCCAGGAGACCCATTTCCTTGTAGGCGATCCCCAGGTTGTAGCGCGCCTCCAGGTCCGTGTCCCCGATCTCCTCCTGGACCTTGGCCTGCAACCGGCCCAGCGCGCTCCGGACGATGCTGTCCTCTTCCTGGTATCCGGTCTCTCCCGATGCGGCCTGCGGCTTCTCCGCGGCAGAGGGCGTCCAGCGGGGATCTCCCGGGGAGGTAGGGAAATGCTCGTCCACGGCCGGCTCCGCCAGACGGGTGCGTGCCTCGGCGAAGGAGAACGCGCGCGCGGAAAGGACGTCCCACCCGCTCCGGACCGCGTCGATCACCTCCCGCATCTCTCCCGCGCGCCAGGCATCCCCCGATTGTTCGACGGACTCGACCACCCGCTCGAGCAGGGCGATCCCCTCCTCCAGCATCCCCACCGACACCCAGAGGAACCCGCACGGCTCGATCACCGCGAGGTCGCCGTGGGAGAGCACGACGAGGGATTTCAGCCGCTCGCCGAACTCCGGGTACATCCCCGTCGTCACGGTCGATGGGGCCGCCTTCTCGAGCTCGTTCACCGCTTCCAGGAGCTTCTTCTGTCCCCGGAGGACGTCGCAGATGTACATGCGCGGGAGGGGGTTCCTCGGCAGGTACTCCGCGGTCTGACGGAAGAAGTCGAGTCGCTGCTCGTCCGAGGAGAAACGTCCCGGCTCGGTGGCGACCTTCCGCACCTCCGCCTGCGCATCGGCCGAAAGCCCTTCCTGCGCCAGCAGCCGGATGATCCACTTCTGGAAATCGTTGTTCCCCGGGTCGTGCTTGAGCATCTGGCGCAGGACGGCGATCGCCTTGGTGGCGAATCCGTCCTTTTCGTAGAGGACCGCCGACCGGGCCAGCTGGTCCAGCCCCTCGACAACTTCCCCCTGGCGCATGAGGAAGATCCCGAGCTTCTGCCGGGCCTGCGGGTCGTTGGGGGAGGACTGCACCTTCTTCGACAGGGAGGCCCTGTCCTCGCCCTCCCGGGAGGAAAACATCTTCTTGATGGAATCGAGGAAACCCACGGTCTACCGCGCTCCTGCCCGCCGGTATTTGCCGCCATGGCTGGTCGTCCGGGTCACGGCCGCTGATTCTCCAGGAAGTTCGTCGAGAGTCTCGCCTCGACGAAGTCGGAGTTCACCATCATCTTCTTGTGGAACGCAACGGTCGTGCGGACCCCCTCGATCCGTACTTCCTCTAGGGCGCGCCGCATCCGCATGATCGCCTCGCCCCGGTCGTCGCCGTGGACGATCAGCTTCCCCAGGAGCGAATCGTACGTCGAGGGGACCGTGTACCCTGGGTAGACCGCGGTGTCGACGCGGATCCCGAACCCTCCCGGGAAGACGCAGGCATGGATCGGCCCCGGGAAGGGAAGGAACGTTTCCGGGTCCTCCGCGTTGATGCGCACTTCGATGGCGTGCCCCCGGAACTGGACGTCCTTCTGGGCGTACCGGAGTTTCTTGCCGTCCGCGATCCGGATCTGCTCGCGGACGATGTCCACGCCGGTGATCATCTCCGTCACGGGGTGCTCCACCTGGATCCGGGTGTTCATCTCCAGGAAATGGAACTCCCCGTCGGGGACATACAGGAACTCCACCGTCCCCACGTTATTGTAGTTCACCCCGACCGCCGCATCGACCGCCGCCTTCCACAGGGCGCGACGGACACGTGAAGGCAGCGCGGGCGCGGGAGCCTCCTCGATCAGCTTCTGGTGCCTCCTCTGGATCGAGCAGTCCCGATCCCCCAGGTGGATGACGTTGCCGTGGCGGTCTCCCATCACCTGGACTTCCACGTGGCGGGCGTTGTCGAAATACTTCTCCACGTACACGTCGGGCACGCCGAAGGCCGACAGGGCCTCGGACTGGGCGGTGAGGAACGCGTTGATGAACGAGGCCGGGCTGTGGACGATCTTCATCCCCCGGCCGCCGCCGCCCGCGGCCGCCTTGACGATCACGGGGAAACCGATCTCCTTGGCGACCCGGAGACCTTCCTCCTCCTCCGTGATCGCTCCGTCGCTCCCGGGGACGATCGGCACCTTGACCTTCTGCACCGCCCGGCGCGCCTCGATCTTGTCGCCCATGAGGCGGATCGACTCCGCCGAGGGGCCGATGAACTTGACGCCGTAGTTCTGGCAGATCTCCGCGAACGCGGCGTTCTCCGCCAGGAAGCCGTAGCCGGGATGCACGGCGTCGGCGTCGGTGATCTCGATGGCCGAGAGGATGGCCGGGACGTTCAGGTAGCTTTCGGAGCTGGGAGGCGGGCCGATGCAGACGGACTGGTCGGCCATCCGGACGTGCAATCCTTCCTTGTCGGCCGTCGAATGGACCGCCACGGTCTTGATCCCCATCTCGCGGCAGGTCCGGATGATCCGGACCGCGATCTCGCCGCGGTTGGCGATCAGCACCTTGTGGATCATGCCGGCCCCTTACTCCGGGACAACGTGGAACAGCGGCTGGCCGTACGCCACCGGCTGGGCGTTCTCCACGAGGATCGCCGCGATCGTCCCCGTGGTGTCCGACTCGATCTGGTTCATGATCTTCATCGCCTCGACGATGCACAGGACCTGGCCCTTCACCACGCGGGTACCCACCTCGACGAACGGCGAGGCGTCCGGGGCGGGGGCGCGGTAGAAAGTGCCCACGATCGGCGAGACGACCTCCTTGTGGGCGGGCCGGGCGGGTTCCTTCGGGGGCGCCTTGGGCTCCTCCTGCCGGGGTGCCGCCGGGGCGGGCGCCGCGGGCCCGGGAAAATGCGCGTACGCCGCGGGTGGGCCCGGCACGGCGCCGCGCCGGACCTTCAGGACCGTGTCCCCCCGGCCCAGCTCGAACTCGCTCACGTCGGTGCCCTTCAACATCTCCAGGATCTCCCGGATCTCCTTCAGGTTCATCGGAATCCCCTCACACCCGCTCGATGTAGGTGCCGGTGCGCGTGTCCACCTTGATCCGGTCCCCCTCGCTGAGGAAAAGCGGCACCTGGACGACCGCCCCCGACTCCAGCTTCGCGGCCTTCGTCGCGCCGCTGACGGTGTCGCCGCGGACGCCGGGCTCGGTCTCGACGATCCTCAGGTCGATGAAGAAGGGGATGTCGATCCCGATCGGCTCCCCTCTGTAGAAGAGGATCTTCACCGGGAGGTTCTCGATCAGGTAGCTCCCGGCCTCCTCCACATGGTCCTCGTCGAGGTAGATCTGCTCGTACGTCTTCGTATCCATGAAGTGGAACTGGTTCTCCATCTTGTACATGAACTGCATCTCCCGCTCTTCGAGGTCGGGCTTCTCCACCTTGTCCCCGCTGCGGAAGGTGTGCTCCAGCACCGCGCCCGTCTTCAGGTTCTTCAGCTTGGTCCGGACGAAGGCCCCGCCCTTTCCGGGCTTGACGTGCTGGAAGTAGACGATGAGGTACGGCCCCCCCTCGAACTCGATCTTCAGCCCGTTGCGGAAATCCGAGGTGGTGTACATCCCTCTACGGCTCCCTTCCGATCCGTGGTCCCGGACTCTTGGGGAGGAACGTGACCCGCTCCCACCCCGCGGCGGTGACCTTCGCCGTGTCCTCGAGCCGGACGCCCCCGAGGCCCGGCAGGTACACGCCGGGTTCCACCGTGACGACCATCCCCTCCTCGAGGCGGTCCCGGGAACGGC
>JAGGAJ010000260.1 GCA_017889845.1 Deltaproteobacteria bacterium | reverse complement strand
GAAGGTGAACCGTCCCAGGTATTCCGGGTGTTTCTCGAAGAACCGCTCGATGGCCCGGAACCGTTCGGGGATCCCTTTCGTGTAGTCGATCCGGTCGACTCCCACCCCGAGGAACTCCGCCTTGACTCCGATCCCCCGGAGCAGCTCCTCCTTTCCGGGATGATCGTCCGATACGATTTCCCCGTGGAGCTCTTCGGAACTGACGCTGATGGGAAACGGTTTGATCAGCGTCGCGTGCCCCCCCCGGGTAACCGAGAACTGCTCCCAGTCGATCTTCGATTCGAGGAACCGGTCGACGGTCTCCAGGAAGTTGTTGCAGTGGAACTGGATGTGGAACCCGATGATGTCGGAACCGAGCATCCCCTGGAGGATCTCCTGTCGCCACGGGCAGATGCCGTAGGCCTCCGGGTTCGGCCACGGGATGTGCCAGAAGATCGCCACCTTCGCGTCGGGCCGCTTCTCCTTGATCAAGGCCGGCAGCAGGGCGAGATGGTAGTCCTGCACCAGGACCAGGGGGTACTCCTCCCCCGCGATCTCCGGGTACAGCGCCTCGGCGAACTTCTCGTTCACCTTCCGGTAATGGTTCCAGTCTTCCAGGCGGAACACGGGTCGGGTGTGGGTGATGTGGCACAGCGGCCACAATCCCTCGTTCGAGAACCCGTAGTAGTAGCCGTCCTCCTCCTCCCGGGTCAGCCAGACCCTCTTCAGGGAATACGCCGGCTCCCCGGGCGGTACGCGGAGCGTGTCGTTGCCGTCGGCGGTTTCGCGGTCCGCGTCGCCGCTTCCGTGCGCGATCCAGAGGCCGTCGCAGGCGCGCATCACGGGATCGAGCGCGGTGACCAGCCCGCCCGCGGGTACGATGCACCGGACGTTCGGGCCGTCCTTCTCGTGAAGGTACGGCTCCCGGTTCGAAACCAGGTACAGTTTCTTCCCTCCGAGCACCGCGCGCATGTGATCCTTCAGGCGGTCGGACGTCCAGAGGGATTCCCCCCGGGCGGCCAGCCTGGCAGCCTTTTCCGCCTTCGCCCGCGCGACGGCCAGGGTCTTCGCCATCCGGGTCGCCTCCGAGATCAGCGGATCGAGCGCCGCGTCCACCTTCGGAAGCACCGCGGGTTTGGTTTCCCTGGTCTTCCCCGTGCGCAGGTCCCGCATCCAGCCCGCGACCTGGGCGATCGGCCCGGTGATGCTCCATCGCACCACGACCAGGGTGATCACGACGACCAGCAAGGACAGGACCAGGAAGCGGAGGAGGTTGTGCTCCCATATCTCCTTCAGCCGGACGTCGATGTACGACGCGTTGTGGAAGAGCGTCAGGACCCCGACCGTCTCTTCCCCGGAGACGAGAGGATACCCGGAGATGTAGATCCTCTGGTCCCCGACGCGGAAGAACCCGCCCTCCGGCCGGCCTTCCTCCAGGACGCGGACGACCTGGGGGACGGCCCCCGGGATCTGCCGCTCGAGGTCGGCGGTCGACGCCAGGAGCTGACCGCGGGTGTCGTGCACCGCGATCCCCATGAACCGTTCGCGGTTGCCGAACCGCTGGACGATACGGCCGAGCTTCTCGGAGGAATCCGACTCGACGAGCGGGGCGACGGATTCCTGGATGCTTTCGGCCAGGGTGATGGTCCGCCTCTCCAGATCGGACCGAAGGCGCGTCTTTTCCTCGCGCACCTGATAGAACGAAAACGCGATGGCCGACAGGGCGACCACGAGAACGAGCGACACGATGAGGCGGAGCGTGATCTTCAAGCGGGTTCCCCTGCGCGACTCCCCGGATCCCCGATCCCCTCCGGTGCGTTGATTTCCGGCGACAGGAGGAGGGGGGGTGGCATCCCTTCCACGCCCAGGATTCCGACCAGCCGCCGCAATCCTTCGGAGACGGTCTGGAGATCCTCGTCGGACAACTCTTTCAGCCCCGAAAGGAGCAGCCCCTGGGCGATCTGCGGGACTTTCGACACCGTCTCCCTTCCCTTCGCGGTCAATGAGACCTTCACGACGCGGTGGTCCTTCTCCGACCTTGTCCGTGTGACCTGGCCCTGCTGTTCCAGCCGGCTGCTGTTCCAGCCGGTCCAGGATGCCGACCACCGTGGACGGATGCAGGTACATCCGCCGGGCGAGATCGGTCACCCGGATCGGCGCGGATTCCGCAACGACTTTCATGGCCCAAACCTGCGGGCCGGTCAGCCCTCCGACCTTATCGGCGCGTTTGGAGTACCGGTGGACCACCTTGAACACCCGTCTCAGGTTGTCAAGGACGTCCGTGATTTCCCGGTCCCGTGTGGCGGGCGGCATCTCCTTCACCCGACAAAACCCCCTTTTTCATGGCGGCACATTGATTCTAACACAAATGATTTGTATGATAAACAGGTTTCGCCGGAAGTACCGGGTACCCGGCGTGGAAATCCACAAGGTTGCAAGGATAAAATGCCGCATGGCGAGAAAGACGCCGTCCGCAGGAATTTTGCTCCTTGCCGCCGTCCTCCTGTACCCGGCGATCGCGTTCGCGGCGGGGGAGGACCCGTCCATCCCGCTGATGCTGTACCTGGTCGTCATCCTGCTGGCCGCGAAACTCATGGGGCACCTGGCCGTCGTGCTCGGGCAGCCGGCGGTCCTCGGGGAGCTCCTGGCGGGGGTTCTCCTCGGCAACCTGCACCTGGCCGGCGTGCACGGATTGGACGGGATCGCGACCGACCCGGG
>JAGGAJ010000035.1 GCA_017889845.1 Deltaproteobacteria bacterium | reverse complement strand
GGAGTGCAGGTACGGCCGATCGGGGGGCACCCGGAACTCCTTCCGGAATCGCCCGTCCTCCCACGGCGCCCCGCCGTCGGAAAACTCCACGTTGACCCGGGTGGCCTCCCCCTCGAACCGGACGAAGCAATGGCCCGGGACGTACACCCCGCGGAAGGGGAGATCCAGCCGTTCGGCAAGGGAGAGCCAGAGGAGCGACAACCCGAGGCAGTTGCCGCGCTTCCGCGCTAGGACGGTGTCGATGAGGTAATTTCCCGGGTTCCCCGCTGCGGAATCATAGGCGAATCCTTCTTCCCGGATCAGGACCCGCCGGAACGCCTCGGGGACTCCTGCGCCGCCCGGGTCGCCGGCCACTTCGGGACGGATACGGTCCGCAAGCCGCGCCAGCTCGCGTTCCCTCCGCGCAGGGTCCACGGGCATGCCGAGGAGCTCCCGGCTCCCCCGTTCGGAGTAACGGGTCCAGTCGGTGAGGATCGAGATGTCGGGGGCAACGGGAAGCGGCAACGCGCCGTGGAGCGGTGCCGCGCCGAAGGCCGGGAATCCGGCCGTCATTTCCAACCCGGCGAGCATCAGGGCCAGGATCCTGCCTTTCAAGGTCTTCCCCCATATACGTTCTGCTGCCGCTGTTCCGATCCTACCTTTTCCGGATCCGTAAGTGCGGAACGGCTACGAAAAAAGCCGGCGCCGGGAAAGGGTCCCTTTCCCGGCGCCGCAGATCACCAAATCGTGTGTCCCGCCATCCGTTACGACCCGTCGTCGATGCCGTGGCGGAGGACGGTGTTACCCGCCTGGTCCTGTGTCGGACCGTTGTCGCCCGAGCAGCAACGCAACTCGGGGGAATTGCCCGATTCCGCGGGCATAGAACCGGTCTCCACCGGTTCCCTTTCCTGCCATGACGTTGAGTTGGAGGCCTCTTGTTCGGGGTCCGCGGCTGATGGTTGGATCGCCGCCTCCGAAGAGTACAGCGCCATGATAGGCGCCTCCGCCGACGCCGCCCCGCCGAGTACAACGACAAACATGCCGGCGAAAAGGAACAGCAGAATCTTCCTTGCCATCGCACTGCCCTCCTTTCTCCCATGTCAACCTACGGGAGTTTCCGGTTCGGTTTCCGTTTGACGATATCGACTACCATTCCTGAATTGTACGATGACCGGTGATTGCAGGAGGGTTCGCTATCATTCATTTTCCCATCCCGTGCAAAAAAGGGCCGCGCGAGGGCGCCCGTTTCAACCCCCATTGCGTGGAACATGTGCCCGAAAGTGTCACTTCTTCAACTCGTACGGGAATTCCGCCGATCCCTTGTGGCCGCCACCCTCCGCGCTTACCCGGAAGGCATACTTCCCTGCCTTCGGCAGGTTCACGTCCGCCCCGATGTGCCCCCCCATCACGACCAGGGTGACCTTCGAGGAGGAGGCCTTGTCCGGACCCTTGATCTCTGCACTCCCCGCCACATCGGTAACCGGCTTTCCGGTCTTCGGGTCGGTGAGGGTCACCATCAGGTGGTGGCTCGCCGGGAGCTTCGCGAGCGCCTTCGCCGACACGCCCGACTTCTCCATCTGGGCCTTCATGTCGACCAGCCGCGCCTCTCCCGTCCAGGGCCCGACCTTCCCGGAGAAGACCTTGTCGCCCATCTTCTCCATGTCGTGACCTCCGTGCGCGCCGTGCCCTTCCTTGGTGTCGCCGTGTCCGTGCGTCATGTTGTCCATCGCCGGAGCCGGCGCCGCCAGGAGCACGCCGACCGCCGCCGATGCTAGGATCCCTTTCCATCCCATCGCCTTTCTCCTTTCCCCTCGTGGGGTTCGCGTTTCCCGTTCCATATTAAGATGCGCCCGGAGCCCGTTCCTCCCTCGCCAGCTCCCGTTCCCTCAGCCAGAGGAAGATGACCGGCGTCACGACCAGCACGTGGACCAGGGACGACACCATCCCGCCGAGCACGGGGGTAGCCAGCGGCTTCATGACTTCCGACCCCGTTCGTGTGCTCCAAAAGATCGGCAGCAGCCCCGCCACGACAGTGGACACGGTCATGACCTTTGGGCGCAGCCGCAGCAGCGCCCCGTCCATCACCGCCTCCCGCAGGTTGGCCACGGTAAGCCCGCCGTCCCGCTGCTTCACCCGCTCGACCGCCTCCTCCAGGTAGATGACCATCACCACGCCGGTCTGAACCGCCGTCCCGAACAGGGCGATGAAGCCCACCCAGACCGCCACCGAGAAGTTGTACCCCATGAAGTAGAGGAGGTAGACCCCGCCGGTGAGCGCGAAGGGCACGGCCAGGATCACGTGGAGCGCCTCCTTGGCCGAGTGATACACCATCACCAGCATCACGAAGATGATGAGGAGGACCAGCGGCAGCACGACCTGCAACGTCTTCTTCGCCCGGATCTGGTTCTCGTACTGCCCCGACCACTCGATGAAATACCCGGAGGGAAGCTTGAGGCTCTTCTGCAATATCTCTTTCGCCTCGTCGACGAACCGTCCCATGTCCCGCCCGCGGACGTTCAGGAAGACCACGCCCTGCAGGAAGGAGTTCTCGGCCCGGATCATCGCGGGTCCGGGGGTGACCGAGATCTTCGCCACCTCGCCCAGGTAGATCTGGCCAAGGCCCGGTTTCGGCTGAGGAACGCCGCCCCCTGCGCCCATTCCTCCCCCGCTTCCGTCCGCGCCCATGCCTCCCCCGGCCGGGATCACGCTCCCCCGCGGGATCGGTATCCGCTTGATCGCCTCGATGTCCTGCCGGTACTCCCACAGGAAGCGCACCCGGACCGGGAACCGCTGCCGCCCCTCGAGCTTCTGGGTGACCGTCATCCCCCCGAGAACCGTCTCGACCACGTCGTTGATGTCGTCCACGTTCAGGCCGTACCGCGCCGCCGCCTCCCGGTCCGGCTCGATGTCGAGATACGATCCCCCGAGGGTCCGCTCGGCCACCACGTCCACCGCCCCCGGGACTTTCTTGAGGATCTCCCCCGCCTGGACCGACAGGTCGGTGAGTTTGTTCAGGTCGTCCCCGTAGATCTTCACACCGAGATCGGTGCGCACGCCCGTGGAGAGCATGTTGATCCGGTTGATGATCGGCATCGTCCAGCCGTTCCCCACCCCGGGGATCTGGAGCTTTGCGTTCAACTCGCCGATCAGCCCGTCCATGGTCATCCCCTTGCGCCATTTCTCCTGGGGTTTGAGGAGGATGATCGTCTCGAACATCGACACGGGGGAGGGGTCTGTGGAGGTCTCCGCGCGGCCTACCTTCCCCAGCACGTAGTCGACCTCCGGGGTATCCTTTATGATCTTGTCCTGGATCGTCACGAGCCGCTTGGCCTCGTTGATCGAGATGTTGGGAAGCGTCACCGGCATGAAGAGGAGGCTCCCCTCGTTCAGGGGCGGCATGAACTCCTTCCCGATCCGGGTCACCATGACGAGGGCGATCGAGAAGAGGACGACCGCGACGGAGACCGCCTTCTTCCGGTTGTCGAGCGCCCATGAGAGCGCCGGCTTGTACGCCTTCATCAGGTACTTCATCGTCCAGTTGTCTTCTTCCTTGTGCAGCTTCCCCCGGACGAGGAAGGAGCAAAGCACCGGCACGAGCGTCACGGCGATGAGGGTAGATCCAACCATCGCGAACGTCTTGGTGAACGCCAGGGGGTGGAACATCTTCCCCTCCTGGCCGGTCAGCGCGAAGACCGGGACGAAGGCGAGGATGATGATCGCCATGGCGTAGAAGATGGGCCGGCCCACCAGGTGCGCCGCCTTCTCCGTGATGGAGAGGATGTTCTTCTCGTACCCCTCCCCGTGCTGTTCCGCGTGCCGGATCACGTTCTCCGTCATGACGATGCCGGCGTCCACCAGCACGCCGATGGCGATGGCGATCCCGCCCAGGCTCATGATGTTGGAGTTCAACCCCACGTAGTGCATGAAGATGAACGAGACGAGGATCGCGAGGGGGAGCGGAGCGGTGACGATCAGGATCGACCGGAAGTGCCACAGGAAGATGATGTGCGCCAGCGTGACGAGGATCACCTCCTCGATCAGGGCGTGCTTCAGGGTGTCGATCGCTCTTCCGATCAACTCGCTGCGGTCGTACGCCGTCCGGACCGTAACACCGGGGGGGAGTCCCGGCTGCAGCTCCTTCAGTTTCGCCTTCACCCGTTCGATCACCGCCTTGGCGTTCTCGCCGTACCGCATGACGATGATCCCGCCGACGGTCTCCCCCTCCCCGTTCTCCTCCAAGAGCCCCCGGCGGCTCTCCCCCCCCAACTGGATGACGCCCAGGTCCTTCACGTAGATGGGGGTTCCGCCCAGGGACGTGGCGACGACGATGTTCTCCACGTCCTCCTTGGAGCGCAGGTACCCCCGGCCGCGGACCTGGTACTCCATCGCGTTCTGCTCGATGACGTTCCCCCCCACCTCCCGGTTGGCCGCGGAGACGGCCGCCGTGACGGCCTTGACGGGGATGCCGTACGAGTGGAGGCGCAGCGGATCGAGGTCGATCTGATACTGCTTCACGAAGCCACCGATGGAGGCCACCTCCGCCACGCCGGGAACGGACTGGAGCGGGTACCGCAGGTACCAGTCCTGGACGGCGCGCAACTCCCCCAGGTCGTGCCGGTCGCTTTTCAACGTGTACCAGTAGACGTGGCCCACCCCCGTCCCGTCGGGGCCGAGGACGGGGGTGACCCCCTTGGGCATCCGGTCCCCGAGCTGGTTGAGCCGCTCCAGCACCCGGCTGCGCGCCCAGTAGAGGTCCACGCTGTCCTCGAAGATGACGTAGATCATCGAGGCGCCGAACATCGTCGCCGACCGGACCGCCCGCACGTGGGGCAGCCCCTGGAGGTTCGTCACCAGCGGATAGGTGACCTGGTCGTCGATGATCTGGGGGGATCGCCCCTCCCACATCGTGTAGACGATGATCTGGTTGTCTGAGAGGTCCGGGATGGCGTCCACCGGGGTCCGGAGGAGCGCCCAGGCGCCCCACAACAGGACAACGAGGGCCCCAAGGATCGTCAGGAACCGGTTCCGGAGGCAGGTGGAGATGAGTTTGTTGATCATCGCCCGGTGCGCCCCTTACTTGCCGTGGCCGGAATGGTCCGGGGCGGGAGGCGTCGGCGCCGCACGGTCCTGTGCGGGCGACGCCGCTCCCTTGCCGGGCTCCGGGGCGCCGTGGCCGGCGTGCGGGTCGGATGTCCCGCCCTTCAACTGGCTCTCCGAGTCGATGAGGAATCCGGCCGAGGTGACCACCGTTTCCCCCTCCGAAAGGCCCGAGAGGATCTCGTAGTATCCGTTCGCCCTCGCCCCCACCCGGGTCATCCGCGGCTCGAAGGTGTTCGGTTCGACCTCCACCCACGACATCGCCCGCTCTCCCGTGACGAGAACCGCCGACTCGGGCGCCGCCAGCACCGTCCCCTTCCTTCCCTTGAACGCGACCCGCACGAACATGTCCGGCTTGAGGATCCATCCGGGATTGGGGAGGTCGACGCGGACCTTCACCGTGCGGGTCTCCACGTTCAGGTACGGATCGACGAACGTCACCTTCCCGCGGAACTCCCGGCCCGGGTACGCCTGGGTCGTGACGACCGCGGATGTCCCCACGGGGACCCTCTGGATCTCGAACGCATGCACCTCCGCCTGGACCCACACCGGGTCCATTTCCGCGATGGAATAGAGGGCCGTGCCCTCCATCACGTACTGCCCCGCCGTAACGAGCCGCTCCGTGACGACGCCGGACCGGGGAGCGAAGACCGCGAACACGGTCTTGGGCTCCTTCGTCCTCGCCAGCTCCTCGAGCTGGCCGTCGGTCACCCCCCAGAGTTTCAGTCGTGTGCGGGACGCATCGACCAGGCTCCGGGACATCTCCCGGGCATCCTCGTACGGGCTGTCTCCCAGGCGCTCGATGCCCTTCAGGGCCACGAGATACTCCCGCTGCGCGGCCACGAGGTCGGGGGAGTAGATCTCCAGGAGCGGCTGCCCTTTGACCACCCTGGTGCCGGTGAAATCGACATGGAGCTTCTCCACCCGCCCGCCGATCCGCGACGACACCCTGGCCACCTTCCGTTCGTCCCAGGTGACTTTTCCCACGGCGAGGGTGTCCAGCGCGAACTCCCGGCGGGAAACCTTCTCCGTGGCCACGTTCGCCATGAGCCGCTGCGTGGGGTTCATGGATACCATGCCGAGGGATCGCGCTGCGTTGTCGGACAGGTTCGCCGCCTGACTCTCCTTCGGCACCAGCGTCATCCCGCAGATCGGGCACGCCCCCGGTTTGTCGGAGAGGATGAAGGGGTGCATCGGGCAGGTGTACTGCCCTTTCTCCGGTTTCGCCGCGCTCCCCACCGCTGCGTTGTCGGCGTGCGGGTGCAGCAGCGCGTGGAACGCCGGGACCTTGTAGAAGGCGACCGTCCCCGCGATCCCCGCGAGGATCACCGCCGCGGCGATTCCGGCCAGCAGGCCGACCTTCTTCTCCGTCACGGGAGCTCCCTTCCCACGGCTGCCTCCAACCGGGCTTTCGTCATGTGCGACTCGCCGACCATCCCGAGGTATTCCTTCCGGAAGTTAAGGACGGACATCACGGAATCCATGAGCATGGGGAAGTCGACCTTCCCCACCCGGTACGCCTCCAGGTTGGACTGCACCGCCTGCTCCGCCTGGGGGATCAGGGTGGTCCGGTACAGCGCCGCCACCGACCGGAAATTCTCCACGGAGGACAGCGAAGAACCGATCACGTTGGCGGACTCGTTGTCCAGGGCCTCCTCGTCGCGAACCGCCATCTCCTTTTCCGCGGACATCGCGCGGATCCCCGGGTCCACCTTTCCCTTTCTCCAGACAGGGAGCGTCATCGAGACCATGGCGGAGACCATGTCGGGGCGATTCGCGCCGTCCGGCATCTTGTTCCGCTGCATGTAGGAGGCCGCGACCTCGAAATCCGGTTTGCCTTCGTACTCCGCCTGCCGGACGAGGAGGTCCCCTTTGCGGATTCTCGCCTCGGCGGCCTTGCGGGCAGGTCGTTCCTCGAGATAGATCCTCCTCAGGTCGTCCGCGGAGAGGTCCAGGCGGAACTCCGCGAGATGGTCGAGCGGGGGGATCGGCTCTCCGGGCGGAAGGGCGGAAAGGGTGTTCATGCGGACGGAGAGGACGCGCTCCCGGTTCTCCAGCATCAGGAGCATCTCCCGCATCTTCTGGAACTCCACCTGCCCGCGCAGCACGTCGGTCTGAGACCCTTTCCCCACGGCGAACATCTCGCGGGAAACCTCCACGATCTGCTCGAGGATGGCCCGCACCCGGCGCACGACTTCCGCCTGGGCGCGCACCGTTGCGAGTTCCGCGTACGCCATCTTCACGTCCGCACGCAGCATGTTCCTCATCTCCGCCAGTTCGAACTCGGCCTGTTCCTTTTCCTTCGCGACGATGCCGGAACTGTTCTCCCGCCTACCGGGGTACGGGAGCATCTGGGAGAGGCCGATCTCCTTCCCGGTCATGTCTTCCTGGCTGAACGACCACGTGGTGGTCGGAACGCTTACCACTCCGACCCACACCTTGGGATCGTCCAGCGCGCCCGCGCGAACGGTCTCGTTCTCCTTCATCGCGATCCGCTGCTTCATCGACGCCAGGGATGGGTTGTTCGCCAGCGCCGCGTCCACGTAATGGTTCACGGGCCGGGCGGGTTCCCCCGCCGGGAGCGCCCCCGGGACGCAGATCACCGCAACCGCCGGCAGAAAACAAAAAAACCATTTCCACCCTGACCGGGAAGCGCGCCGCGTATCCGCATTCATGCGCATGTCTCGGGGTCCTTTCCCCCGTTCAGGTTTTCTTCCATCATGATGAACCGCAAACCGCTCCACTTCCACTGCAAATCCGATATTTCCATAGCAATAACGGTTACTTGTACGCAGGCCCGTTCATTTCCCCGCAATCGCGGGCGGGCAGCAGGATCCCCCGCACCCGCTCCCGGACGCCCCCGACGCCGCCGCCTGTTCCGGACGGAATGCAACGGAGCCCCCCAGGAGCAGCGTCGCCGTCACCGACAGGGCTACCGCCACGAGGATGGAGAGCACCCATGCCCGCCAACTCGGGCCGCGCCGGCCTTCCGCGGCGGGCGGATCCCCCGCCCCGCCGGTGTCCAACGGGTCCCGCAATTCTTTTTCACCTTCCATCCCCTGCTCCTTTCTCCCGTGTCCGGCCCGCTTTCAGACCGCCAACGTTTATACGGCGAGTGGCGCCAGTATCCGGTCTTCCTCGACCCGGCCGTCGCGCAGCCGGATGGAACGCGTGGCCCTCGCGAGGTTCGCCGGGTTGTGCGTGACCATCAGGACCGTCTTCCCCCTGCCGTTTAACCCGGAGAACAGGTCGAGGATCTGCTCCCCCGTCGCGCTGTCGAGGTTCCCCGTCGGCTCGTCCGCGAGCAGCACGGGGGGATCGTGGACCAGCGCCCGGGCGATCGCGACACGCTGGCTCTCGCCGCCGGACAACTGCGATGGAAGGCGGTCTTCCTTCCCGTCCAGGCCGACCGCCGCAAGCAGCGAATCGGCCCGCTCGACCTTTTCCCCGGGGGAGACGCGCTCCGGCGACATGGGCACCATGACATTCTCCCGCGCCGTCAGGTACGGCAGGAGGTGGTACGCCTGGAAGACGAATCCGATCGTCTCCCGCCGGAAATCGGCCAGCCCGTCCGACGGGAGCGCGGAGAGGTCGACACCGTGGATCCGCACGGTCCCTTCCGACGGGATCTGAAGCCCCCCGAGGATCGCAAGCAGCGTGCTCTTCCCCGCCCCGGACTCCCCCGTGATGACGGCGTACTCCCCCGGCCGGACATCGAAGGAAACCCCCGACAGCGCCGTCGCGCGGGTGCCGTTCCCCCCGTAGATCATCGAAACGCCGTTCAAATGAATGATCGGTTCCATCGTCTCTCCCGCTCGCATGATTTTCAAAGAGTGCGGATCGCTTCCGTCGGGGAGAGGGCCGCGGCGCGCCGCGCGGGCGGGACAGCCCCGAGCAGCCCGAGGACAAGTCCCGCGGCGGTCCCGAGGAGCGCCGGAAGCATCCGGATTCCCGGATGCTCGATCCCGAAGGACGGCGCCACCAGGTACGCGGCGGCGATCCCCGTCGCCGCACCGAGCAGGGACGAAAGAAGGGACACCCAGCCGGTCTCCCAGAACAGCAGGGAGAAGATCGACCTCGTTCGGAATCCGACCGCCCGCAAGACGCCGATCTCGCGCGTCCGCTCCTGCACCCCTCCCATCACCGTCACGAGCACCATGAGCCCTCCGATCAGCAGCACGATGGAGGAGACCCCGAAACCGAGCCGTCGCAGTTGGTCCACCGCGGCCTTCCGGCTCTCGACCACCTGCCGGATCGCCGACACCCGCGCGCCGGGGAGCGCCTGCCCGATCTGGGCGACGATATCCTCCACAGGGCAATCTTTGCAGAGAGCCGCCACCTCGAAGTACGTCACGGCCCCCGGATTTTTCGCCAGCGACTGAACGTCCCCAATGTCGGCGATGACCATCCCGTCCTCTTTTTCCCCCGTGGGGTGGAGCACCCCGGCGACGCGATAGAGGCGGTTCCCAGCCGTAACGGTTCCTCCCGGCCCCTTGTCCAGCATCGCGGCGGCCTCGGCGCCGAGCAGCACTTCGCCCCGCTCGCGGACCGGGGATCCGGTGATTTTCCACCACGGGCGGGCTATTGCCAAATCCGTGGAGGGCAGGCCCATCCAGACAAGGTTCTTTCCGGAAACGTCGGAGGCAGCCAGGATAAAGGGGACGACCGACCGAATGCGGTCCTTATGGTGTATCGACGCGATGCGTTCCTTGTCCGCGATCGCGAGGCGTGAGTGGGCCACCTCCGTCCCTCCGAGGGCGATGTCCCCGAAACCCAGGGAGAGCCGCTCGGCCCGCGGCGACACCACGATGTTCGCTCCGAACCGGTCCAGCTGGTCCTGGACCGCCCCTTCCATCTGGGAGGTGATCGAGGAGATCGCGACGAAGGTGGCGATCCCCAGGAAAATCCCCAGGCCCGTGAAGACGGCGCGCGACTTGCGGCGGAGCAGGTTCTTCCAGGCCAGTTTCCGGATGTTCATGGGCGACACCCCGTTCGGGAATTATGGCGGACGCTCATGACCGCTTCAGGGCGAAATACTCCTTGCCCGCGACGATGTCGACCTTCTTGATCACGACGTACTGTCCTTCGGTTCCCTGCGCCAGAGGATGGGGGTTGCATCCACCCTTGACCTCGCCGATCCGGTTGGATGGGAAGGACTGGCCGCACTGGTTGCACACCATGAGGTCGCTCTCCTGCCGGTATCCGCGGTTCGCCCGGAAGCAGACGTCGCATGCGTCGAGAGCGGCGCGGTACCGGCCGTCGGAGCTCTTCAATACGAAATAATGAATCTGGCGTCCATCGGCCACGTTCATGAGATAGAGCGCTTTTCCGGATTCGAGGGACTTGAGAGGGATCTTCACGACGTCGGCGGTCTCCACCACGCCGGCGGCCTTCGCGCTCTCCGCGGGGGTTTTCCGGAAGAGCCCGTCGAACATCCCGGCGAAAACCGCAACGGCGGCGAAAATGAGAACTCCGGCTACCGCCCCTACGATCATTCTTTTCTTACCGCGATCCGAATCCATATTTCGATACCCTCCGGGAAGATAAACGCCCCTTACCCGTAGCACGGGTTGTGCCACCGGAAAACCAACAGATTTTATCCATGTGATATCAAAGCGTTACGTGGCCATTGGAGGGTGGTCGGCGAGCCGGTAAGCCCGTCCCTGAAGAATATTCTTCACTACGAACAGAATATTCTCCGCTCAAAGGCATTTACAGGAGGGTCTTGAGCTCGCTAAGGAACGGAGCCGATTGTGGAAGGCAGAATCGCGAATCCTTTAAACGTTTTCCCGCCTCAGCCTCAATGCGTTGCCAATCACGGAGACGGAACTGAAACTCATCGCCGCGGCCGCGATGACGGGGCTCAGCAGGATGCCGAGAAAGGGATACAGGACGCCCGCCGCGACGGGGACTCCCAGCGCGTTGTATATAAATGCGAAAAACAGGTTTTGCCGGATATTCCGCATGGTCGCCCTGCTGAGCCTCCGCGCACGGGCAATACCGCGCAGGTCTCCCTTGACCAGCGTCACCCCGGCGCTTTCCATCGCAACATCGGTTCCCGTTCCCATCGCGATCCCCACCTGGGCCTGGGCCAGCGCCGGCGCGTCGTTGATCCCGTCCCCCGCCATGGCCACGATCCGCCCTTCGCCCTGCATACGCTTCACGGCGGCTGCTTTCTGATCGGGAAGAACCTCGGCCATCACCTCGTCTATGTTGAGCTTTCCCGCGACGGCCTCGGCCGTCGTCCTGCTGTCGCCGGTGAGCATCACGATTCGGATCCCCTCTTCATGGAGCAGCCGGATCGCTTCCGCGGTGGTTTCCTTGACCGGGTCGGCGACCCCGAGGAGTCCAGCCGCCTTGCCGTCCACCGCGACAAACATCACCGTCTGCCCTTCCGTGCGCAGCGCTTCGGCCTTTTCGGAGAGTTCGCCCGGGTCGATCCCCAGGATCTCGAAGAGATTGCGGTTCCCCAGGCCGACGGAGCGTCCATCCACGCGTCCTTTCACCCCTTTTCCGGTCACCGATTCAAACGAATCCGTGGCGATCGGTTCCACACCCCGTTCCTGAGCCCCGGATACGATGGCGGCCGCGAGGGGATGCTCGCTCCCCCGTTCCAGGCTGGCGGCCAGCCGCAAAAGCCCCTTCTCGTCCCATCCCTTTGCCGGGTCCACCGTGACCAGTTTCGGCTTTCCTTCGGTGAGCGTCCCGGTCTTGTCGATCACGAGGGTGTCGACCTTGCGCAGGATCTCGATGGCCTCGGCGTCCCGGAACAGGACGCCCGCGGTCGCACCCTTTCCCGTTGCCACCATGATCGACATCGGGGTCGCAAGCCCAAGGGCGCAGGGACATGCGATGATGAGCACCGCGACCGCGTTGACCAGCGCATGCGCCATCCGCGGTTCCGGGCCAGCGAGGCCCCAGACGATGGCCGTGGCGACGGCGATGATGACCACCGCCGGAACGAACCAGCCGGCCACCTGGTCCGCCAGCTTCTGGATCGGCGCGCGGCTGCGCTGCGCCTCCGCCACCATCTGGACGATCCGTGCCAGCAGCGTCTCGGCGCCCACCCGCTCCGCCTTCAGGATGAAGGAGCCTGTGCCGTTCACCGTCGCCCCGACCACGCGGTCGCCCGGATTCTTCTCCACGGGAATGGCCTCCCCCGCGTCTCCGCGCCCACCCGCTCCGCCTTCAGGACGAAGGAGCCTGTGCCGTTCACCGTGGCCCCGACCACGCGGTCGCCCGGATTCTTCTCCACGGGAATGGCCTCCCCCGAGACCATCGACTCGTCCACCGCGCTGGTCCCTTCGAGGACGATGCCGTCCACCGGAACCTTCTCCCCGGGACGCACGCGCAGCCGGTCTCCAAGGTGAACCTGATCGAGAGAGACATCCTCATCGGAGCCGTCGTCCCGGAGGCGGCGGGCGGTCTTCGGCGCAAGGCCCAGAAGCGCTTTGACGGCCGCTCCGGTGCGGCTTCGCGCCTTCAGTTCAAGGACCTGCCCGAGCAGCACGAGGGTCACGATGGCGGCCGCGGCCTCGAAGTATACGGCGACTTCTCCGCCTTCCATGCGGAAGGAAGGCGGGAAGATCCCGGGAAACAGTTTTGCGACCAGGCTGTACAGATACGAGACGCCGACGCCGAGTCCGATCAGGGTGAACATGTTCAGACTGCGGTGAACCACCGACTGCCAGCCGCGCACGAAGAAGGGCCAGCCTCCCCAAAGGACGACGGGAGTGGCGAGGATAAGTTGCAGCCAGCCCAGCGTCGACATGTTGGCGATCCGCGCAAGCGGATGCCCCGGCAGATGCTCCCCCATGGCAACCGCCACAAGGGGAATCGTGAGCGCGGCGCTGATCCAAAACCGCCGTCTCATGTCGACGAGTTCGGCATTCTCCTCCTCGCCTGCCGCGGCCGTCCGG
>JAGGAJ010000259.1 GCA_017889845.1 Deltaproteobacteria bacterium | reverse complement strand
CCTCCTCTCCTCGGCGACCGACATCGTGATGGTCTACCTGTCCCTGGAGCTGGTCTCCATCCCCTCGTACCTGCTGGCCGGGTACCTCAAGGGAAAGGAAAAGTCCACCGAGGCGGCGATGAAGTACGTGGTGTACGGCGCCACCGCCTCGGGGGTGATGATCTACGGTTTCTCCCTTCTCTTCGGCCTGGCCGGGTCCACTCAGGTGGCGGAGATCGGCCGCGCCCTGGCCGCCGGCAAGGCGGTCCTCCCCGCGCTGCTGGCCGCGGTGATGGTGGCCGTCGGGTTCGGGTACAAGATCGCCGCCGTGCCGTTCCACATGTGGAGCCCCGACGTGTACGAGGGGTCCCCCACGCCGGCCACCGCCTTCTTCTCGATCGGGCCGAAGGCCGCGGGGTTCGCGGTGCTGGTCCGCTTCTACTACACCGCCTTCGCCGCCTCCGACCCCGCCACAGGGATGTGGCGCCTCACCGCCGACGTGGACTGGCCCCTGCTGTTCGCCGCCCTCTCCGCGGTGACGATGACGGTGGGGAACCTCGTGGCGGTGCAGCAGAGCAACGTGAAGCGGCTGCTGGCGTATTCCTCCATCGCCCACGCCGGGTACATGCTGATGGGGTTCGTCCTCCTCTCCCCCGCGGGGATCCAGGCGGTCCTGTTCTATCTCGTGGTCTACCTCTTCATGAACCTGGGCGCCTTCTACGTGGTGGTCGTGGTGAGCAATGCCCTCGGGGGGGAGGACATCGCCGACTTCACGGGGCTGGGGAGCCGCGCCCCCTTCGCCGCCGTGTCGCTGGCGATCTTCCTGTTCGCGCTGACCGGCATCCCGCCGTTCTCGGGCTTCATCGGGAAGGTCTATCTCTTCGCCGAGGTCCTGAACCGCGGGGTATACTGGCTGGCGATCGTGGCGGGGCTGAACAGCGTCGTGTCGCTGTACTACTACGCGCGGATCGTCCGGGCGATGTTCCTGGCGGACCCGAAGGACACCTCCGCGATCCTTGTTCCGGCGGTTCCCCGCGCGATGCTCGCGCTGCTGGTGGCGCCCACGCTGATCTTCGGCGTGTACTGGGAGCCGGTGGCCCGGCTCGCGGCGGACTCGGTGCGGATGCTGGTGTTCTAGGCCGGCGGGGGGGAGGGGCCATGGCGCGGTTTCTCGAAAGCGTGAACTTCGCGGACCCGTACTTCCCGGTCCTGATCCTCCTGGCCATCGCGCTGGCGATGGCCGTGGGGTTCGTCCTCCTGTCCCAGGCACTGGGGCCGAAGCGGTACGACCGGATCAAGTTCGGCGTGTACGAGTGCGGTGTCGACCCGCTGACCCCCGCCGCGGTGCGCGTCTCCGTCAAATACTACCTGGTCGCGATCCTGTTCATCCTGTTCGACCTGGAGACGACCTTCCTCTACCCGTGGGCGGTGCTCTTCCGGTCGCTGGGGCTGTTCGGGTTCATCGAGATGGCCGTCTTCGTCGGGATCCTGCTGGTGGGCCTGGTCTACGCGTGGAAGAAGGGGGCCCTGGAATGGCAGTGAAGCCGGGCAAGGGCGGCGGGACGGGATACGCCCTGACCACCCTGGAGTCGCTGATCGCGTGGGGGAGGAAATATTCCCTCTACCCGTTCACCTTCGCCACCGCGTGCTGCGGCATCGAGGTGATGGGGGCGTTCGGGACGCACTACGACCTCTCCCGCTTCGGCGCGGAGGTGGTGCGCTTCTCGCCGCGGCAGGCCGACGTCCTCCTCGTGGCGGGGACGATCAACTACAAGATGGCGCCGGTGCTCAAGCGGATCTACGACCAGATGCTCGAGCCGAAGTGGGTGATCTCCATGGGGGCGTGCGCATCCTCCGGCGGCTTCTACAACAACTACACGGTCCTCCAGGGGATCGACAAGATCATCCCCGTGGACGCCTACATCCCGGGGTGCCCTTCCCCTCCGACGTGGTGTCCACCCACTCGGACTTCGGGGACGACACGGCCCTGGTGCGGCGGGAGCGGGTCGTCGAGATCCTCACGTTCCTGCGGGACAACCCGGATCTGCTGTTCGACTTCGCGATGGACCTGACCGGCGTCGACTACCTCGGGGAGGAGCCCCGGTTCGAGGTGGTCTACCACCTGTACTCGCTGGAGAGGAAGCGCCGGGTGCGGATCAAGGTCCGCCTCCACGAGGACGACCCGGTGATCGATACGGCGGTCGCCGTGTGGCCCGGCATCGACTGGTACGAGCGGGAGGCGTGGGACATGTACGGCATCGTCTTCCGCGGCCACCCGAACCTGAAGCGGATCCTCATGTACGAAGGGTTCGAGGGGCACCCGCTCCGGAAGGATTACCCGAAGGCACGGCGCCAGCCCACGATCGGGCCGGAAGAGTAGAGGGACGATGGCCGAACCGTTCATTATCCAGACCCACGACGAGAGGCTCGACCTGCAGGCGGAGCCGATGCGCATCAACATCGGCCCCTCCCACCCGGCGACGCACGCGACGCTCCGGTTCCACGCGAAGCTCGACGGGGAGACGATCATGGAGCTGATCCCGGAGTTCGGGTACCTCCACCGCGGGTTCGAGAAGGAGTCCGAGGCGTCCACCTGGACGCAGGTGGTGCCGTACACCGACCGTCTGAACTACGTCTCTCCTCTGATGAACAACGTGGGATACGTCATGGCGGTGGAGAAGCTGTGCGGCATCGAGGTCACGGAGCGGTGCAAATACATCCGCGTGATCATCTCCGAGATCTCCCGGATCATCGACCACATGGTGTGCATCGGCACGAACATGGTCGACCTGGGGGCGCTGACCAATTTCTGGTACTTCTGGAAGCCCCGGGAGGAGGTCTACAAGCTCATCGAGGAGCTGTGCGGCCAGCGCCTGACCACGGCGTACACCCGCATCGGCGGGGCCATGGCGGACATCCCGGAGGGATGGAACGAGCGGGTGCTGGCGGTGTGCCGGGGCGTGATCCCCGAGTGCATCGCGGACGTGAACGCCCTCCTCACGAAGAACCGGATCTTCATCGAGCGCACGATGGGCGTCGGGCCCATCACCCCGAAGGACGCGATCGCGCTCGGGTTCACGGGGCCCTGCCTCCGCGCGGCGGGGGTCCCCCTCGACCTGCGGAAGGACGAGCCGTACCTCGTGTACGACCGGTTCGACTTCGACGTGCCCGTAGGGGAGAAGGGCGACACGTGCGACCGGTACATGGTGCGGATGGAAGAGATGCGCCAGTCGCTGCGGATCATCGAGCAGGCGATCGCGCAGATGCCCGGCGGCCCCGTCAACGTGGACGACACCCGGTATACCCTCCCGGAGAAGGCGTTGGTGTACGAGAACATCGAGGCCCTGATGAACCACTTCAAGTTCATCATGGAGGGGGTCCAGGTCCCGGAGGGCGAGGTGTACTCCGCCACCGAGGCGGCCAACGGGGAGCTGGGGTTCTACATCGTCAGCCGGGGCGGGGGCGGGCCGTGGAAGATCAAGGTCCGGCCGCCGTGCTTCCCCCTGTTCCAGGGGATCCCGCACCTGGTGAAGG
>JAGGAJ010000034.1 GCA_017889845.1 Deltaproteobacteria bacterium | reverse complement strand
GGCGGCAGCCGCTCCTCCACGTCACCCCGGATCTGCGACGCCGCAAGGATCACCACCGCCCCGAGGAGAGCGATGAACACTCCCGCGGCGAGGTCGCACTTCCTCTGGCTGCGCAACTACTTCTTGAGCCCTTGTGCAAGCTCCGTATAGAGTTCCGTCATCTTCTTCATGTATTCCTTCACTTCTTCGTGACCCATCGCCAGCGGGATGAATCCGCCCTTGCGCTGCTCCTCCTGGAAATCCGGCCTCTTGGCGATGTCCATGAAGGCCGACTCCAACGTTTTGATCACGCTGGCCGGAGTGTTGGGCGGGACGGCGATGCCGCGGTCGACCCCCTCCACCATGTCGAACCCCTGCTCCTTCAGGGTCGGGACGTCGGGGAAACCGGGGAACCGCTTCTCGGTGGCGAACCCGAGGACGCGTATCTTGTCCCTGTACCGGGTCAGGTCGTCCGAGGCGCCGAAGACGGCCGTGATGTGCCCCCCGAGAAAACTCGTCATCTGGGGGGCCGCCCCGGTGTAAGGGACGTAGGTGAGCTTGGTGCCGATCATCTTCTCGAACCGGAGCGTCGCCATGTGGTAGCCCGTGTAGGCACCCGACCCCCCTACGGATACGAGGTAGGGGTTCTTCTTCGCATGGTCGATCAGGTCCTTTAATGTCTTGAACGGGCTGGTCTCGAGTACCGCCAGCGCTAGCGGGGTCTTGTGGAAGATGAAGACGGGGACGATCTGATACGTCTTGTATCCGACGTCCTGCTGCAGCGGCTGGAGGATCACGTGGGGGATGTTGAACCCCGCCATGGTGTAACCGTCGGGCTTGGACTTTGTGAGCGTCCTCCATCCGAGCGCTCCCCCCCCGCCGATCTTGTAGTCGATGACGACCTTCTGCCCGAGGATCTTTTCCAGCAGCGGCTGCTGCCGGCGCGCCTCCCGGTCGGACTGGCCGCCCGGGTCGAAGCAGACCATATAGGTGATCTGCCGGTTGGGGTACGGTTTCTCCTCGCTCCATGCTGCACGGACTCCCGCCCCGAAGCAGAGCGCGGCAAGGAACAGCAGGGCGATCCCGGCCAAGGCGTGCGTTCGTTTCATGGTCATCCTCCCCGGTGTTTTCATGTTCCGTTCAGAACGGCGTTTCCGCTCCATAGCGATTCAACCCCGCCTGCGTGATTTCGGGTAGACAGGACGTGATTTTCGAGAGACCGGGAGCCGGGATCATGCCGCGGGAGGAATCCATTGCACGTCCGGAACGATCGAAAAGGGTGATGTCGGGAACAGGCCGTCGACGGGGCAACCAACCGTATCGGGAAGACACAACACAAGGAGGATCGCCGTGGACGAAAAGAAGATCATCGCTGTCGTCGGTGCCACCGGGGCGCAGGGAGGCGGGCTGTGCCGCGCCATCCTGAAGGACAGGGACGGCGGGTTCCGGGTTCGGGCCTTGACGAGAAACCCGGAATCCGTGAAGTCGAAAGAGCTGGAAAAACAGGGCGCCGAAGTCGTACGGGTGGATGTGGACGACGCGGAAAGCCTGAAGGAGGCTTTCCACGGCGCGCACGGGGCGTTCTGCGTCACCTTCTTCTGGGAGCATTTTTCTCCCGGGAAGGAGGTTGCCGAGGCGAACAACATGGCCGTCGCCGCAAAAAACGCCGGAGTGAAGCACGTCATCTGGTCCACCCTCGAGGACACCCGGAATTGGGTCCCGCCCGGCGACAGCCGCATGCCCACGTTGCAAGGGAAATACAAGGTGCCGCATTTCGACGGGAAGGGCGAGGCCAACCGGGCGTTCACGGAACTCGGAGTTCCGACGACCTTCCTGCTGACCTCGTTCTACTGGGAAAACCTGATCTACTTCGGGATGGGCCCGAAGAAGGGAGAGGACGGGAACCTGTATATCACGTTGCCCATGGGCGACCGGAAGCTTCCCGGCATCGCCGCCGACGACATCGGAAAGTGCGCCTACGCCATTTTCCGTAGGGGGCGCGAGTTCATCGGCAAGACCGTCGGCATCGCCGGCGACCACCTGACCGGGAACCAGATGGCGGCCGCGCTCACCAAGGCGCTGGGGCAGTCGGTCCGGTACAACGAGGTATCCCCCGAAACCTATCGCGGGTTCGGCTTTCCGGGCGCGGATGACCTTGGCAACATGTTCCAGTTCAAACGGGACTTCGAGGAATATTTCTGCGGGGCCCGCAGCCTTGGTTTCTCCCGTTCCATCAACCCGGCGATGCACACCTTCGAGGCCTGGCTGTCGGAGAACAAGGGCCGGATCCCGCTCGAGACGGATGCACGGCAGGCTTCGGGAGAGTAGCGCAACCGGCCCGGCCCCGGCACCGGTTGACATCGGCGGGACGAGGAGGCACCCACCGGTACCTTTCGGACCCGGTGGGTGTCCTATTCCCGTGGTTCACCGTGAAAGCCATTGCCACGAAACGGTTTCCCGATTCCCTTCCATCGGGAACGGGAGTATTGCGGAGGGAGCGGAACGTCGATGAAGCGATCCTTCGGAGCGAAGACGCTGGTCTTTCCGACCCCCGTGTGGGTCGTGGGGACGTACGGCAAGGATGGAAAGCCGAATGTGATGTCCGCCGCATGGGGAGGGGTCTGCTGTTCGCTTCCCCCCTGCGTGGCGGTCTCGCTCCGGAAAGCCACCTATTCGTACGGGAACATCGTCGAGCGGAAGGCCTTCACGATCAGCGTTCCTTCGGAAGTCTACGCCCGGGAAGCGGATTATATCGGCATCGCTTCCGGGAGGAACACGGACAAGTTCGCCGACACCGGGCTGACCCCCGTCCGGAGCGCACTCGTGGACGCGCCGTACGTCGCGGAGTTCCCCCTCGTCCTGGAGTGCCGGCTCCTCCACACGTTCGAGATCGGCCTGCACACCCAGTTCGTCGGGGAGATCCTGGACGTGAAAGCGGAGGATTCCGTGATGGGTGAAAAGGGACTTCCCGACGTCGAGAAGGTGAAGCCGATGCTCTTCGAGCCGGAGATCAGGACATACCACGGTGTCGGAAAGCTCCTTGGCCACGCCTACTCCATCGGAAAAACGGTCCGGTGAGGGCAGTTCCTAACTGGGGCACGAAGGACTGACGATTTCGTAGAATGTGCACTTGCGGCAGTCCCCGATCTTCCCGGCCGCGGTGCAATGGACCTTCGTCTCGGATAACGTGCCTGCCACGGACCAGCAGATCCGCCCGTAATTCGGGTAGGCGGGGCACTTCTCCGCGGCATTCCCGATCGTATCCACGCCACAGCGCATGACTTCCCAGCACTGTGCCTTGAATATCTCCTCCACCGGGAGATACGGGATGAAGAGGCTGAAGGTCGCGCCTCCTCCCGCCGTCGCGGACACCCGGATCGATCCGCGGTGTTCCTCCATGATCTTCTTGCAGATGGAGAGGCCAAGGCCCGTGCCGTGGCCGATATCCTTGGTGGAATAGAAGGGCTCGAATATCCTTTGGACGAGGTCCGGCGAAATGCCCGGCCCCGTATCGGAAACGTCGATGACCACGTAGTGGGTCCCGTTCTCGCAGGCCGTCCTTGTCGCCAGGACCAGCGTTCCGCCATCCGCCATCGCGTCGATCGCGTTGTTCACCAGATTGTCGAGGGCCTGCCGGATCTGGTCATCGTCGACGATGCACGATGGCAGGCCAGGGGCCTGACGGACCGCCAGGAGGAGACGCCTCTCCCGGCAGATATCGGAGAGCTTCGCTTCCGTCCGGGCGAGAAGGGTGTTCATGTCCGCGTACCGGAGGTGGAACCTTGCCTCCCGGGAAAAGGTCAGCGTGTCCCGCAGGATCCGCTCGAGCCGCTCCACTTCCTGAACGATGATCCTTGCGTACTCTATTTCCGCGGTATTCTCCGGAAGATGTTTCTTCAGGCGCTTCGCGAACCCGCCGATAGCGGTCAGGGGATTTCGGATCTCATGCGCCACGTCGGCGGTGAGCCTCCCGAGTGCCGACAGCTTCTCCACCTCCAGGAGCTTCCCTTGAAGGCGCTTCAGGGATTCCAGCGAATCGGTAAGATCCCGGTTGAGCGACTCGATCTTCTCCTTGTCCGTGCGGAGGATCGCCGAGAGCAGGCCGATCGGGAGCGCGATGAGGAAGAGGAAGGATACGCGTAGCAGGAAGTCGATCGGTTCGAATGCGGAGACGGGGAGCCCGGCGAGGAGGTAGACCACGGTGCACACCACGGCCACGCCAAGGCCGCTTCGATAGCCGTAATAGAAGGCGTGGAGGGCGGTGAGCAGGTAAAAGCCGATGAAGAAGCTACTGGCAAACCCGCCGGAGTGCACGACCAGAAGGTAGACGAAGGAAAGGTCGAACAGGAGCAGGAGCCGGTAGGTGTCCCTCTTTCTGTCGAACCGGAAAAAGAGGAGCGTGTACCCCAGTGCGCAGTAGGACAGGAAGAATCCCGCGATCCGAAGGAAGGTCGAAACGGTATCCCGGGGAACAGGCGCGACGAGGAGCCAGCCGACGGTTCCCGCCAACGCGATGAACCGAAGGACGAGGAAGCCGGCATCCGCGATCTCGAAACCGCTTCGGACCGACTCGTAACGGGCCCTCAGGGTGGACATCGCAATGCCCCCGGCCTTTCGGCCATGGCGTGTCCCTTCCGGAACAAAGGGATCCTGCGGAGGTTGTTTCCCTTGTCCTTATTTTATAACAACGGACGGATTCCGGCGAGCCGCACGGCGCATCGCGAGCACTTTGCTGAACCGCAAGGGGGTGTGCCGAAGCAAGGCGACCGCCATCTTGTAGCGCAGGCTCGGTACGCTGACCGCCCTGCCGCGGCGGACGTCGGCCATGCAGTCCGCGACGAGCCGGTCGGCGTCCAGCCAGGCCCAATCCGGAAGATAGGACATGTCCATCCCCGCGCGCCGATGGAACTCGGTCCGGACGAATCCGGGGCACAGTGCCGTAGCGGTCACGCCGGTTGCCGCCAGTTCCCCGGCCAGCGAAGCGGTGAACGCCGTCGCCCACGCCTTGGCCGCGGAATAGGTGCCCCCGGGCAGGAATCCGGCGACCGAGGACACCGTGACGATGACTCCCCGCCTGCGGGCGACCATGCCGGGAGCGGCGGCCCGGGTGAGCACGAGCACGGCGCGGACCATGACGTCGAGCATGCGTTCTTCCTGTGCCGGGTCCCCGGACAGGAACGGGGCGTTCACGCCGAAGCCGGCGTTGTTTACCAGGATTTCGACGGGGCGGTCCCCGTCGCGGAGGCGTTCGGCCACGCGCTCCAGCTCCCTCGGGTTGCCCAGGTCGGCGGCGAGCGCCTCGACGTCGACGCGGTGCCGATCCCGCAAACCCTTTCCGACATCTCCCAGGCGGACGGCGTCCCGGGCGACGAGGACGAGGCCGTGACCTTCGGCGGCCAGCCGCCGCGCGAACGCATTGCCGATGCCGGCAGTCGCCCCGGTGATCAGAGCGGTTGCCACGATTCCCCTCCCTCATGATCCATGGGACCGGTTTCCTGCCCGGACACCTCCATCATCGCACGCAATCCCGGTGCTGTTCCAATCCATCGGTGGAACGGTCATGCGCCCGCCGACGAGCGCGTCGGTGCGAGGGGGCTTGGCGACGGGGGACGATGGAAACCAAACGTTCTCCACGTTCCCGGCATCGAACGGGAAGGGCAGGGGGGAAAACCGCCTGCATGGGCAATTTGCGCCGCATCCTTGTGCCCAGGAAACAAGGGGGGACATCATGGTCCGGAAGATCGCTCTCATGCTTTGCATCGTTGCGCTGGAAGCCGCCAGCGGTCTTGGGACATCCCTGGCGGACAACGGTCCGATTCCCCCGGGCGAGGCAGCGGCCAAGGCCGCCCTGGAGCGTTCTCCACGCCACCACGAATGGGTCGACATCGCCGTCCACGGCAGGGAGTCCAGGGTGGCGGCCTTCATCGCCTTCCCGGAACGCAAGGAGAAGGCGCCCGTGGTGGTCGTCATCCAGGAGGTCTACGGGCTGACAGACTGGATCCGTGCCGTTGCGGACCGGTTGGCCGCGGATGGCTTCATCGCCATCGCACCCGACCTCCTGTCCGGCAAGGGGCACGGCGGCGGGGGGACCGACACGTTCAGGAACCGGGACGACGTCGTCAAGGCGGTTCGCGGCCTTCCGGCGCCGGATGTCGTTGCCATGCTGGACGCTGTGACCCTCTACGGGAAGGGCCTGCCGGCCGCAACGGAGAGGTTCGCCACCGTGGGATTTTGCTGGGGGGGTGGCCAGAGCTTCCACTACGCTGCGGTGCGCCCCGATCTGGCCGCCGCGGTTGTGTACTACGGAACGTCCCCGTCCCTTGACGCGCTGGGGGCGATCCGCGCGCCGGTGCTCGGGCTCTACGGAGAGGACGATGCCCGCGTGAACGCCACGGTGGGGCCCGCGGCGGAGAGAATGAAGGAACTCGGGAAGACGTTCATCGTGCACACATACCCGGGTGCCGGGCACGGGTTCCTGCGCGCCCAGGACGGCCGGGGCGGAGCGAACCTGGAGGCATCGCGGAAAGCCTGGCCGGCCACGATCGGCCACCTGAAAAAACACCTGGAGTAGGATACATTCAACCATTCGACGAAGGAAAATCGGCTATGTCGCTGAAAAAATGGAAGAAACTAACGGAGTCAGTCGTGTCCAGGAATCCCTGGTGGACGTACAGGAAAGACACGTTCGAACTCCCGACGGGAAAACCCGGCGAGTATCATTACGTGCACACGAACGGCTCCTCCATGGTCGTTCCGATCCATGCGGATGGGACGGTGCTCCTGGTGAACCAGTATCGTTACCTCCTCGGGAAGGAGAGTCTGGAGTTCCCCTGCGGGAGTTTGAAAGACGGTTTCACGCATCCGCAGGCGGCGCGGCAGGAACTGGAGGAGGAGACCGGTTATTCCGCAGGGGTTCTGACCCCGATCGGGGAGTTCAACCCGTATAACGGGGTCACCGACGAGATGTGCCGCGTATACGTCGCGCGGGACCTGCGATTCGTCGGGGGTACCCCGGATGAGACGGAGGAGTTCGAACTCGTCCGGGCGACTCCCGCCGAGATCGAGGCGAAGATCGGGACCGGCGGTATCTGGGACGGCATGACGATTGCCGCGTGGGGGATCGCGAAATGGTCGGCGGAATCGAAGGGAACAGGGAACGGAAGCGGGAGGGGTCGATGACGGAGAGGCATCCGGAGGCGTTGCGGTGGATCCAGCAGCGGGGGGAGGAGGGGGCCTCCGCACCCGGCAGGTGCGAGGTGAGCCCGGCCGGAAAGAGCGATATCGACCTCCTGGACGCGTATTCCCGCGCGGTGACGACGGTGGTGGAGGCGGTAGGCCCTGCGGTGGTCAGCATCTCCGTGGGGCGCGATGCACCGGCCGGGAACGGGGTGGAGCCGATCGGGGCCGGTTCGGGAGTCATCCTGACGCCGGACGGCTATGTCCTGACGAACCACCACGTCGTGCGGGATGCGGGCCGGTTGCGGGTGGCGCTCACGGACGGGACGAGCCTCGGCGCGGTCCCCGTCGGTTCCGATCCACCGAACGACCTCGCGCTGGTCCGCGCCGAGGGGTCGGGTTTACCGTACGCAACCCTGGGCGACTCCTCGGCGCTCCGCGTGGGGCAGCTGGTGATCGCCATCGGGAACCCCCTGGGATTCCAGTCCAGCGTCTCCACCGGCGTGGTCAGCGCGACCGGCCGTGGCATGCGGAGCCTGGACCGGCGGCTCATCGAGAACGTGATCCAGCACACCGCGCCGTTGAATCCCGGCAACTCGGGGGGGCCGCTGGTGGATTCCAGGGGCCGGGTCGTGGGGATCAACACGGCTATCATCGCCGTGGCCCAGGGGATCGGTTTCTCCGTCCCCTCGAACACCGCCCGCCACGTGGTGTCCCAGATTCTCTCCCACGGGAAGGTCCGCCGGGGATACCTCGGGATCACGGGGCGCCAGAGGCCGCTGTCGAGGCGTGTGGTGCGGTACTTCGACCTTTCCCGGGAATCCGGGGTGGAGGTGGTGTCCCTCGATCCGCGCGGCCCGGCCGGTGAATCCGGGATCCTGCCGGGGGACGTCGTGGTGGAGATGAACGCGAAGCCGGTGGAGAGCGTCGACGATCTCCACCGCGTCCTTTCGGAGGTGGCCCACGGGGACATCGCGCGCCTCGACGTGTTGCGGGGGGCCGAGCGGAGGGTCGTGGAGGTCGTAATCGGGGACGCCGCGGCGTAATCGCCGGCAGGGGAGCGACCAGAATGCGGCGTTCACACCGGCGTGTCGGTCATCACTTCGCGTAGGGACGGTACGCCAACGGCCTTCGCGCCTTGTTCTTCCGCATCTGCACGCGCCACCCCAGGTTTCCGAACAGGGTGTACAGCCACCGGGGAACAAGCGGTCTGGAGAAAAGCGCCATCGCCTCCCCGGGCACGTCGCCTCCCGTTGCGAGCGATTCACCCGTCCTGTCGATCGCCTCCAGGATGTTCCTCCCGCCGCCGGGCAGTTTCCGGAACCCCCCGCCGAGCTGGCCGCCCATGCCCATCGCCAGGGCGCCGGCCCATCGCATGCCCATGCGCCCGGCGAACAGCCGGCAGATCCCGACCGCCGTGTCGCACTGGTGCGCCTCGGGAAACCCGCACTGGACCAATACGGCGAGCAGGGGACCCCCCGGGGATGCGGATGCGGTCCTTCGCTCCGCTGCGAGTTCGAGCAGGCGCGTGAGCGGCGCCGGCAGCGAGTCTACGTAGAGCGGGAACGCCAGAACCAGGAGATCGGAGGCGTCGACCGCATCGAGCAGCCGGCGGGTACCTTCTTCCGTCCGCAATGCCTGGTGCGCGAATTCGTCCCGCACCGTGACGCCGTGATTCCGCAATGCCTCCCCCAGCCTGGAGCCCAGCAGGAACGACGACGAGTCGCGCCCCTTCGGGCTGCCGGTCAGGATGAGCGCATTCACGGGGCGATCCCCGCCCGATCGAGGAGGCGCTCCGCGAGGGATCTGGCCGACAGGGGATCCGTCTCTCCCACCAGGACCGCGGCTTCGGCGGATTGATGTACGTTGAGCCCGTTCCGGGCCACCAGTGCGAGGAACAGCCGCTCGGCATCCGGGTCTGGCGCAGACAATGTCCCCAGCCCGATCGTCATGGGGTACCGGCGGTATCGCAGGCGGTGGTGCACTTCGCCTCCGACGACGGTGAACCGCGGGTCCAGCACCGGAATGAAACGGTCGAGGAGTTTCTTCAGCTGTGAGGAGTAGCCGCCGAAGGTAACCGGGGTCGCGTACACCACGATATCCGACGCGATGTAGGAGCGCAGGACGTCGCGCGATTCGTCCGGGAACACGCACTCTCCGGGCGTTCGCGTCCAGCAGCCGAAGCAGCCCGTGCACGGGGCGATGTCGAGCTCGCGCAGTTTCACGAGTTCGACGTCGGTTCCGCGCCCCGCGAGAGCGGAATGCATCCCCAGAACGGCAACGGGGGTGAGAGAGTCCCCCTCAGGGCTCCCGTCCAGGATAAGTGCCTTCACCTCGCTCCTCCCGGGACCATCGTAAAAATATATCCGGGAAGCCGGACGGGTCGCAACGCCTCTCAGAAGGGATACCCTTTTTTCCCCTGGAGGCCCTTCGCGGCGGAGATCTCGCCGCAGTGGCAGTAGGCGTGGCCGACCAGCGCGGTGTCCAGGACAAAACCGACGTTCTGGGTCCCCATCCCCATGGCGGACAGGTCCAGCGGCCGCGACAGGGCCGTGTCCGGCAGGGAGGCCAGATACGCGTCGGTCGCCTCGTAGACCGCCCTGGCGTATGCACGGAACGCGGGGAGATCGAGGCGCACCCGCCGGATCCACCCCTCGAATTCGGCCGTCCAGTCCCGGTCCGGGTCCGGTCCGGGCGGCAGTTCGGAGAGCCCGGTACGGCCGGCCCACTTCCCCGCGAACAGCGGAGTGCCCCCCTGGAACAGGACGTGGACCATCCAGTCCTCGCCGGTGACGTAGTGGGCATAGGCTGCGCCGATCGGCAGGGCCTTTCCCGGCAACGCACCGTGCGCCATCTCCTCCGTGACGTCCGAAACCGTCTCCTCGAGCAGCCAGTGGGCCGATCGCAACTGCCCCCGGATGTGCGTTGCCACGCGGTTCTCTCCGTTTGCCATGTCGGGGCCTCCTTCAGGGGGTATTCCGCCGGATGTCCGGATGCCGGATGGACCGGGGCCGTATCGGCAAGTTCCGCACGGGGGTGCAGGTCACGCGCGGAACGCGGGGTCCCTCCCATCCCGGTACGCCGCCATCGCTTCCTGGTGGTCCGGGGACGCCAGGGCGATCCGTTGCCGGCGCAGATACTCCTCGAAGAACTGGCCGTGCGGCATGTCGAACGACATGTTCAGCAGCATCTTGGTCTGCCGCGTCCCCTCCGAGCAGACGCGCAGGTACTGCGCAACGAGGGCGTCCACTTCCTCCTCGAAGGTGTCGGCCTGTACGACGTGGTCGACCATCCCGATTTCGAAAGCCCGGCGGCCGTCCACGTTTTCCCCGGACAGGGCCATCCGTTTCGCCCGGCCAAGCCCGACGAAGCGGGGGAGCCGCAACGTGCCGAGGCCGGGAGCGATTCCTTCCCGGATCGCCGGGAGACCCATCTGGCAATCCCCGGTAGCGATGCGGATGTCGCAGGCCAGCGCCAGCTGCAGGCCCCCTCCCAGCGCGTAGCCGTGCATGGCGCAGACCAGCACCTTCTCGGAATGCTCCAGGATCCGCAACGCGCGGTCCCAGCTTTCGTAGTAGGCGACCGGCGTCTCTCCCCCCGACAGCTGCTTGAGATCGATTCCCGTGCAGAATGCGCGCCCTGCGCCCCGGATCAGGACGACCCGCGCCTCGGTGTCGTCGCGGATCTCCTCGGCGGCACGGTTGAGGTCGACCGCGCCCTGGTAATTCATGGCGTTGAGCAGCCGGGGGCGGTTCAGCGTCAGGCGGCCGACCCGGCCGTCCTTTTCGTACAGCATCGTTTCGAGATTCACGGGGAACACCTCCTCCTCGGTTCAGTTCGATGGCGGCACGCACCCGGCCTCGAGTTCGTAGGTTTCCGACGTGAATGTCTTCCCGTCCTCGATCCAGGAGTTGGCGCCGCCGCGCAGCTGGCAAAATATCCCGTTCTTCCGGAAAACGAACGATGTGGTCCCGGGGCCGTCGGCGGCAAGGCGGATATCCTCCTCCCACCCGGTTCCGGCGAAAAAGACGCGCACGGCGTCGGCCGGGTCCACCTCCCCGGCGATCAGCGCGGTGGGACCGGAAACGAGGACGCGACACCCGGGGTGTTCCGCGAAGGTCCGGGAGTCCCTGACCGGCCCATCCGACCTGCGGACCTCCAGGGGCGGATATACCGTCAGGATCGCTGCGATCGTCGCGCAGGTTCCCCTTGCGTCGACCCGAGCCGGTGGATCTGCTCCGTTCGGGCGGTCTGCGTCCGCCCCCTCGCACAGGCCGAAACCAGGAAAGCAGAACAGGAAGGTCACCGCCAGGGACAGGAGATGTCGTTTTCCCATGGGTCCCGGCCCTCCTTATACCGTTAAATTATACCGTCCCGAACCCCCGTTACTCCGGAGGAATCTTCTTCCAGGTCCTTGACGCCCACGGCAATACAGGACTAAATTGGTACTGTATTATGGAGGGGCGGCGATTCATGCGGCTGAGCAGGCTGGCGGACTACGGAACGGTGGTGATGGGGTACATGGCGGGGGATCCCGCGGCCGTCCACACCGCGACGGGGATATCGGCGGCCATCGGGATCGCGCCGCCGACGGTCAGCAAGCTGCTCAAGATCCTCTCCCGGAGAGGCCTCCTGGTCTCCCTGCGCGGATCCCGCGGAGGGTACCGCCTCTCGCGGCGCCCCGGGCGCATCACCGTGGCCGAGGTGGTGGAGGCGGTGGAGGGGACCATCGCGCTGACGGAGTGCAGCGGGGTGATGTGCCGGTGCAGCATGGAGCCGGGGTGCACCGTCCAGAGGGAATGGCGGCAGATCAACCGGCGGCTCCGGGGGGTGCTGGACGGCGTCACCGTGGCGGATCTCGCGAGGAAGCGGACGCGGAAGGGGCCGTCGGGACGCACACCCGGGGCCGTGGCGGCGAAACCGGACGCGACGGTCGCGGTCGACCACCGGTCGTAACAACGAACGAACCATCGGAGCGGACATGGGAAACGCGGCGGATCAGGTCAAGGGATGGGTGGACCGGGAATATCGCTGGGGGTTCGTCACCACGGTGGAGGCGGACACCGTCCCGAAGGGGCTGAACGAAGACACCATCCGGGCGATATCGGCGCGGAAAGGCGAACCGGAGTTCCTCCTCGAGCGCCGCCTCAAGGCGTACCGCCATTGGCTCACCATGATCGAGCCGAGATGGTCCACCGTGTGCTACTCCCCCATCGATTTCCAGGACATCAGCTACTATTCGGCCCCGAAGCCCTTGAAGGACCGTCCCGGGAACCTCGACGAGGTGGACCCGGAGGTCCTGCGGACCTACGAACGGCTGGGGATACCCCTCCTCGAGCAGAAGCGCCTCGCGGGCGTGGCGGTGGATGCGGTCTTCGACAGCGTCTCGGTGGCGACCACCTACCAGAAGGAGCTGGAGAAAATGGGGATCCTTTTCTGCTCCTTCTCCGAGGCGGTGCAGAA
>JAGGAJ010000033.1 GCA_017889845.1 Deltaproteobacteria bacterium | reverse complement strand
CCGGTGGTGGACGTGCGCGCCACCGTGTTCGACGGATCGTTCCACAACGTCGACTCCTCGGAGATGGCGTTCAAGATCGCCGGCTCCCTCGCCTTCAAGAAGGCGGCCCTGGCCTCGAAGCCGGTGCTCCTCGAACCGATCGCCGAGATGGAGGTGGTGGTGCCGGAGGAGAGCGTGGGGGACATCATCGGCGACCTGAACGGCCGCCGCGGAAGGGTGCTGGGGGTGGACGCCCTCGGGAAGAGCCAGATCGTGAAGTGCCAGGTGCCGCTGGCCGAGGTGCTCCGCTACTCATCCGACCTGCGGTCCATCACGTCGGGCCGCGGCCAGTTCACCATGAAGGTGTCCCACTACGAGGAAATTCCCGCCGCCATCGCGGACAAGGTGATCGCCGAGTCGAAGAAGGAGGTCGGGGTGGAGGAGGAGGAGTGACCGCGGCCGGGCAGGAAACCGCCGGGACCGCCCTGACCGAGGACAGGCCGATCGGCGAGGAGGGGCGCAGATCCCTCCAGGCGTACGTCGCCGGCCTCTCGGTCCCCATGAAGGTGGAACTGGCCGCGAAGGGGAACCGGGAGGTGCGGAGCATCCTCTCGCGCGACATGAGCAGCATCGTGGCGCGCGCGGTGATGCAAAGCCCCAAGCTGACCGAACAGGACATCCTGTCGTACGCAGCCTCTACGCAGACCCACGAGGAGATCCTGCGGGCGATCGCGGAAAGCCGGCAGTGGACGTCGAACCGGCAGGTGGTGTCGGCGCTGGTCCAGAACCCCCGCACCCCGCCGCCGGCGGCCATCCGGTTCCTGCGTGCGTTCCAGACGAACGAGTTGCGGATCCTGATGCAGAACCGCGGTCTGTCCGCCGCCGTGCGCCTGGAGGCCCGGCGGATATTGGCCCAGAGACACTAGCCCGACGGGAGACCCCATGGCCCTGTTCAACTACGCCACCCGCGAACTCAGCGCCAAGATCGTCTATTACGGGCCAGGTCTTTCCGGGAAGACGACGAACATCGAGATGGTCCACAAGATCCTCCGGCCCGATCAGAAGGGCCGCCTGATCTCCCTCCCCACGGAAACGGACCGGACCCTCTTCTTCGACTTCCTCCCCATCGACCTCGGCCTGATCAAGGGGTTCAAGGTCCGGTTCCACCTGTACACGGTACCCGGACAGGTGTTCTACAACGCCACGCGCCGGTTGGTGTTGCAGGGGGTCGACGGCGTCGTCTTCGTCGCCGACTCGCAGCGCGAGATGATGAACAGCAACCTGGAGAGCCTCCGGAACCTGATGGACAACCTCTCCACCTACGGGAAGAAACTCGAGGAACTCCCCTTCGTGCTCCAGTATAACAAGCGGGACCTGAGGAACGTCGCCCCCGTCGGGGAGCTGGACAAGAGCCTCAACTTCCTCCGCGTTCCCACGTACGAAGCGGTGGCGCCCTCGGGCAAGGGGGTCACGGAGACGCTGGTGGCCATCTCCCGGCTGGTGTTCGCAAACCTCCGGAAAACGCTCCTCATGCCGGGGGAGATGGCGGCGCACGAAGACATCGGTGATCTGGCCGACGCCCGGATCCAGAAGACCTTCACGATCCAGGAGGCGGAGCCGCTTGAGGAGATCACAGACGCCGAGGAGATCCGCGAACCCCCCCACCCCACCTCCTTGGAGGCATTCCCGGAGAGGGCCCGTGTGGTCGACGTCGAATTGGAGGCGACATCCCTGCGGAGGGTCGAGGCGTCCCGCCCCGCACCGGTGGAGTTCGAGGAACTCGAGGAGATCGAGGTCGAGGGGAAGGCCCCGGAGGGACCGCCGTTCGTCGAGCCAGTCCCTCCGCCTGTCGAGCCAGTCCCTCCGCCTGTCGATCCAGTCCCTCCGCCTGTCGAGCCAGTCCCTCCGCCCGTCGAGCCAGTCCCTCCGCCCGTCCAGCCGGCTACCTCTACCCCCCCCGCCGTGTCGGTTGAAGTGGAAGAGGGTGGCCTCACATTCCTGAAATTCGAGAGCCCCTTCGTCACGCCGGAGGGGCACGCCGTGCTCCCGGCCCTGTTCCTGGACGCCGCGGGGAATCCGGTGCGCCTTCGGATCCGGATCTCCATGGAGGAAGCGTGACGACGGAATTCGGCAAGCGGGCGGGGGAGATCCTCCGGTCCGGGAAGCCGGTCGAGGAGCGGCTGCGCGAGTTCTCCGCGGCGGCATCGGAGTACGTCGGCGGCGGCCCCGTCTCCGTCCTCCTCTTCGACCGGGACAGCGAGGATTTCTATCTCCGCACCACGACGCTCCGGATGGAGCCGTCGCCGCCGGACTTCCATTTCGCCGCGGAAGGGACCCTCGAGGAGCTTGCCCTCGCGGAACGGCGGCCGGTCCTCCTCGCGGAGCGGGATCTTCCCCCCGGGAGCCGTCGCCGCGGGACGGTGATGCTGTTCCCCCTCGTCTCTTCCGGGGAATCCAACGGCGTGCTGATCGTCCATGCCGTGACGGAGGTCGACGTTCCGGACGCCCGCATCGCGGCGCTCACGGAAGCCGCCACGTGGCTGTCGGAAGCCGTGGGCGCGTCCCTCCGGGAGGAGTCCGCCGCGCTCCGGATGACGAAGATCGCCGCCATCAACGAGGCGGGAGTCAACATCATCTCCACCCTCGACCTCTCCCGGCTCCTCAAGCTCGTGGCCACCTCGTCGTGCCTCATCATGGAGGCCGAGACGTGCGTCATCCGGCTCCTGGATCCGGAAACGGGCCGGTACGGGATTCGGGAGTATTACGGGATGAAGACGGAGGGGGAGCAGAAGGAACTCTTCCTCATGGACAAGAAGGCCGTCAAGTCCGTCCTCAAGGGGGAACCGCACGTGCTCGTCCGGGACGTGGCGCAGGAGCCGGCCTGGAAGGAGCACGCCGGCGTGGCCCGCACCCTGATCTGCCTCCCGCTGCGGGGGGAGGGGGAGATCGTGGGAACCGTCTCGATCTTCGACAAGTTCCCGCACAAGACCTTCTTCCCTTCCTCGTTCACCACGGAAGACGTCGTCACGTTCGGAAAGTTCCTCCGGTACTCGGAGAAGGCGGTGACCAACGCCATCGCCTACGAACGAAACGAGCGGTTGAAGAACCTGGACGAGGGGACGGGCCTTCCCACGCTGAAATATTTCCAGGAGCGCCTCCTCCACGAAATCAGCCGGTCGAAGCGGTTCCGCCGGCGACTGGTCCTCATGATCTGCGAGGTGGATGTTCGGGTACCCGGGGAGCCCGGCCGCCCCGCCCGTGGGGACCAGGTGATGAAGCAGGTGGCGAAGGCGGTCCGGGCCTCCCTGCGGGAGTACGACGTCGTGGCCCGGATCAGCGAAAGGAAGTTCGGGATGATCCTGCCGGAGGCGGAGGACGGGAAGGTCAGCGCCATCCCCCGCATCAAGAAAGCCATCTCCGCCGAGGCGGACGATGTCCGGAAGCGGATCCCGGCGGCGCGCGTCGACGTCCGCTTCGGACACGCCGCCTATCCCGAGGACGGGGACGACCACGAGAAGCTGATCTTCAAATCCAACATCCTCAAGGTGTGATGGGCACTTCGGGCGCGATGCGGGCCAGGGTGGTTGCCGTCAGCGTGAGCGGACGGAAGGGGGAGCGGAAGAGCCCGGTGCCGCGGGCGACCCTCGTGCCGGACCACGGCGTGGAGCGGGACGCCCACGCCGGTCCCGGCCACCGGCAGGTGAGCCTTCTGGCGGCGGAGAGCATCGCGAAGATGAGGGAAAAGGGGCTCGCCGTGGGCCCGGGGGACTTCGCGGAGAACGTCACCGTGGAGGGGATCGACCTCACCGCCCTGAAGGTGGGGGACCTGCTGCAGGTCGGCGAGGCCCTCGTGGAGATCTCCCAGATCGGGAAGGAGTGCCACGACCGGTGCGCCATCTACTTCCAGGCGGGGGACTGCGTGATGCCCCGCGAAGGGATCTTCGCCCGCGTGCTTCGCGGCGGGGTGGTCGCGCCCGGCGACCCGGTCGCGAAAGCGGACGGATGAGGCGGCGGGAGCGGCGGGAGCGATCGTGATCCGTGCCGCGGTACTCACCGTTTCCGACCGATCCTTCCGGGGGGAGCGCCCGGACGCCTCCGGCCCCGCCGTGGCGGAGATGCTGCGGTCCCTTCCCGCGGAGATCCTCCAGCAGGTCGTCGTCCCCGATGAGATCCCCTTCATCCGGCGCTCCCTCCTCCACTTCAGCGACGCACTGGGCATCGATCTGATCGTGACGACCGGCGGCACCGGGGTCGATCCGCGGGACGTGACACCCGAGGCGACGGGATCGATCCTGGACCGGGAAGTGCCGGGGATGGCGGAGGCGATGCGGGCGGATAGCCAGGCGCGGGTCCCCACGGCGATGCTCTCGCGGGGGTTAGCCGGGATCCGCGGGAAGTCGCTGATCGTCAACCTGCCGGGGAGCCCCGGGGGCGCCCGGGAGAATCTGGCGGTCCTTCTCCCCGTGCTGCTCCACGCGATCGGGAAGATCCGGGGAGAGGGTGGAGATTGCGCCCCGGGTTCCTGATACGGCATCCCCTTCCGATGGAAGGAACGTTTTCAACATATCCGATGGCATGCGCGTTCCTTTGGGGCTATTTGCGCAGGCACAGGCTCTACGTATCAGATGCATATACGGCATGGGCATGCTGAAATCCCGTTTGCCCCAGATCGTGCTTGCCGGGACCGTCGGTCTCTTCCTTGGTCGTGGACGCCATGTCGCTTTCCACAGCGGACTTCGGAGCCAACCACGACGACGGGATTAATGCCGTCACGGGCCGATCGCTTGCCGCAACCGGCGAGTACCGCATCACCAGTCTTCCCGGGGAACCTTTCCACCGGAAGTACTCCGTCGTCTTCCCCGCCATGCTCGCCGTTGTCTGGTGGATCGCGGGCGACTTCCCGGGCACCATCGTCTGGCTGAAGGCGGTCTCGCTTCTGTCGGGCGCCGTGGTTCTCTGCCTGACAAACGGCCTGTTGCGCACCGTCGGTGCGAGCGGTTGGGTGGCGGCGGTGATTGCCGGAGTGTGCGCGGCTCTGCCGGCCACGGGCACGCTGGCGAACGACGTGATGTCCCAGTTGGCGTATGGGGCATCTCGACGGGGGTGCTGTGGCTGCTGGAGCGGTCTGTCCGCGAGGACCCCTCTCCGGGCCTGGGACTTGCCGCGGGTTGGGTGGCCAACCTGGCATACCAGACGCGGACCGTGGGGCTGGCCCTGGTTCTGGCGATGATCCTGGTGATGGCCGGGCACCGCAGGTGGCGGGTTCTGGCGGGCGGTATCCTGGGTGTGGGACTCGCCGTGGGGTTGTGCCGGTTGTGGCAGGGGCCGGCAAGCGAGGTGCCCCCCGTTTACGAATACTACATGAACTACGGCGGATGGTTCTCGCGCATCGTCCACGACCTGGGCTGGCGCTTCGCCGTGGCCGTTCCCGCCCCCTCCGAGGTTTATCGTGCCCGTGTTGCCCCTGATCCTGTTGGCGATGTGGGAGGGGTTTCAGCGCATGCAGCCATCGGCCCGGGCGCTTCGGGTCACCGCAACGATCACCGGGGCGGCTATCGTTGTGGCGGCCGTCCATGGCGGGCATGTCCGGTTGACCAACGCGCACGTCCAGCCGGCCCTGAACCGCGTCGAATGGATCCGCAGCAACACCGCGCCCGGCGATGTGATCGCCTGCGTGGTCGACCCGAACTGCTCCCTCTACACGGGTCGCAAGGCCGTCTCGATGGCTGCAATCGCGGATATGGCAACGTTTTACGAGCCGGAGGGAAAGTTCCGGATCCGTCCGGAGAAACTGGCCGAGATGGTCCGCACGTCAAATGCGACGTACGTGATGGTGGAGCCGTACCCTCGCGGGAGATTTCTCAGCGACCATGTGCGCGAGGCCGTGGGCAAATCAGCGGTATTTGACGATGCACCATACGGCTCGAACCCCGTCCTTCCAGTTGATCTTCTTCCCTTCGGCGTAGGTTCGCCCGGAATAACTGATGCCGACCTCGTAGATCCGGCACCCCATGCGTGCCACTTTGGATGTCACCTCCGGCTCGAAACCGAATCGGTCCTCCTCGATCCGTATGCTTCGGATGATCTCCCCCCGAAACACCTTGTAGCACGTTTCCATATCCGTCAGGTTGATGTTGGTGAACATGTTGGAGAGCGTGGTGAGGAATTTGTTCCCCAGGAAGTGCCAGTAATAAAGCACCCGCTTTGACTCGCCGCCCGCGAATCGGGATCCGTACACGACGTCGGCTTTTCCCGCCATGATAGGCGCCAGGAGTTTGGGGTACTCCTGTGGGTCATACTCCAGGTCGGCATCCTGAATGATCACGAGGCTGCCCGTCGTATGCGCTATTCCGGTCCTGAGCGCGGCTCCCTTCCCGCGGTTCCTGTCGTGATGGATGATCTTGATGGTGGTTTGATCCTTATACGTATCCAGGACATCCCTTGTACCATCCGTGGAGTAATCGTCGACAACGACAATTTCCCTGTTTGCGATCTGGGGCAGATGAACTTCTTGTATGCGCTCCAAAATCCCCTTGATTGTATTTACTTCATTAAATACAGGAATTACGATCGAAAGACTCTCCAATGCGCTCTCCTGTTTCCCGTTCGTTGTATGAAAATAACAGGTTGCATGGAGCAGATCAATCCGGATGGTGTTTTCGAGCGAAAAAGATAAATGCTTTCTGTTATGAAATGTCGGAGGGACCGTCGACGAGCCCGCGGACCGACGCCGGCAGCCCCTCGTTCATCGAGCCGGTCCGGTACCCCTTCAGGTCCACGGAAACGTAGAGGAAGCCGTTCTCCCGGAACCGGGTGTGGACCGCGTCGGCGACATCCGGATCGAACAGGCGCGGGATCTCGTCCGGCCCCACCTCGATCCGCGCCACCGCGTCGTGCACGCGCACGCGGAACTGGCGGAACCCGAACCCCCGCAACACCTCCTCGCACGCCTCTACCCGGCGCAACGACTCCCCGTCTATCGTCGTCCCGTAGGGGAAACGCGACGAGAGGCAGGCGAAGGATCCCCGGTCCGCGGTGGGCAGCCCGAACATTCGGCTGAGGCGCCGGATGGCGTCCTTGGCCAGTCCGCAATCCTGCAGGGGGCTGCGCACGGAGTGCTCCCGCGCCGCGCGCCGGCCGGGGCGGAAGTCGCCCACGTCGTCAGCGTTGGATCCGTCGCACACCGCGGCGTATCCTTCCTCCCGGGCGATCCCCGAGAGGATGCCGAACAGCTCCTTCTTGCAGTGGTAGCACCGGTCGGGCGGGTTCGCGGAAAAACCCGGGATCTCGAGTTCGTTGGACTCGACCAGCCGGTGACGGACCCCCCACTCCGTCGCGATCCGCCGCGCCTCCTCGCGCTCCGATGCCGGGTAGGTCGGCGAGGTGGCGGTGACGGCGAGGACGGATGCCCCCAGCGCCTCCCGTGCGGCGTGGAGCAGGAAGGTGCTGTCCACGCCGCCGCTGAAGGCGATCACCACGGACCCCATCCCCCGCATCCCGGCGAGGAGGGCCTCGTATCGCCGCAGGTCGTCCGGAGTCGCGGCGCCGTTTCCGCGGTCAGCTGAGGAGACCACGCTCCACCTCCCGGAAATCCCGGTTCTCCGGCACGGTGAGAATCCGCACGCCGTGGGGCGACACTTCCCGCACGACGTATGGGCCCGGCACGCCCGCCTTGCTGTACCGGGTGAGGATCCGGGAGAGCAGGTCGAGGCGGTCCGCATCGCATCCGCCGAACATCGCCACCGACGGCCCCGGGTGGCTGTCGGAGACGTAGACGGCCTCCTTCCCCCGGCAGAGGGCCTCCAGGCGCCGGTTCTCCTCCTCGCTCTTCGCCACGATCGCCCGGATCCCCCGGGCGCGGAAGTGGCGGCCCGCCTTGAGGAGGTGGACGTCGTGCATGCGGAAGTCGGGCTCGTTCTCGATGAGGTCGCGCACCTTCGCGGAGAATCCCCGTTCGGTGAGGAGACATCCTCCCGCGGGGCAGGGGTAATCGCCGATGCCGAAGGAGGCCGCGAGCCGGATCTGCTCCTTCCGGGACCGGCCGGTGATGGCGAGGAAACGGTCCCGGTCCACCCATCCCTCCCGCTCCGGCAGCGTGGGGGGCAGGTGCCGCGCCGAGAGGGGGCGCAGAACCAGCCCGGAACACCCGCTGTGCCGCTCGATGCTGCGCAGGGCGTCGTCCCGCTGGGACATGGGACGCTGGCCGACCACCTCCCCGGTGACGAGGAAGGAGGCGCCGATCTCGTCCATGAACGAGCGGGCCTTCCGGAGGGTGAAGATCCGGCAGTCGATGCACGGATTCATCGCGGACCCCCGGCCGTGCCGGGGGGATTTGACGATCTCGAGGTACTCCTCCCCCTTGGACACGGTCCGGATCGGGATCCCCATCCGCCCGGCGACGACGTGGGCCTGCGAGCGGCACCCCCCGTTCCCGGAACAGGTGCAGAAGGGGGAGGTGAAGTGGATGGCGTGCAGCCCGATCCCCTGCTCCTGGAGCATCCGCGCGGCGAGGGTGCTGTCCAGTCCGCCGGAGAGGAGGATCACCGCCTTCCGGGGGGCGACGCGGGGGGCGGGCCTCATGCGACGCACCGGCCTCCGTTCCGGTATTCCTCCGGGGAGAGGGGGTCCGCGATCCGGGGGCGCTCCCCGCAAGCCGGGCACGCGGGGTCCCGCCGGACCGCCACGCAGGTCACCTCGTTCGTGAGCGTGTCGACCGTCAGGAGCCTGCCCGGGGGGGATGGCGCGATGCCCGCGAGGAGCTTGATCGCCTCCATGGCCTGCCACGCCCCGACGACCCCCGCCGCAGCCCCGACGATCCCCGATTCCGAGCAGGTCGGGGCGTCTTTCCGGGGGGGGATCTCCGGGATCAGGCACCGCAGGCAGGGGCCCTCGCCGGGGACGACGGTGAGCAGTTGCCCGCCGAACCGCAGGACCCCGGCATGGACAAGAGGCCGGCGGGCGACGACAGCCGCGTCGCTGCAGAGGTATTTGGTCGGGAAGTTGTCGCTGCCGTCCACAACGGCATCGTATTTCCGGAACAGGCCGACCGCGTTCGCGGCCGTGAGGAGTTCGCCGTACGCCTCGACGTCGAGGTCCGGGCGGAACGCCTTCAGTGCGTCCGCGGCCGACTCGGTCTTCCGCCGACCGACGTCGCCCGAAGTGTGGATCACCTGACGGTTGAGGTTCGTGACGTCCACCCGGTCGCCGTCGATCACGCCGATCCGGCCGATCCCTGCGGCGGCGAGGTAGAGCAGGGCGGGCGAGCCGAGACCCCCGGCCCCGACGACCAGGACCGATGAACGGAACAGCCGCTCCTGGCCCCGTTCCCCGAGTTCCTCCACGAGGAGGTTCCGGCTGTACCGCAGCGCGTTTTCCCCTGACCAAACCACCGAAATATTATAACGTATAACCAGGCCAGGCCCCGAAAGGGCGGGCGAGTCGTCCTCCGACGGATCGTTTGAGCCCGATGCGGAGGGCGCGGGCACCGGAGCACGAACGGTTCAAAGGAGGGCGCGTTGCCGATCGATGTGGGGCCGATACGGGCCGCCGAGTTTCCCGTTACGGGGAACCACCTGTACTTCAACCACGCGGGGGTCTCGCCGATCCCGGCACGCGCCGCCGCGGCGGGAATCCGCATGCTGGAGATGTCCCGCGACGAGGGTGCGTTCCACCTGCGGAAGTGGGAGGACCTGGCGAACGAGACCCGGGGCCGCTTCGCCCGGATCGTCGGCGCCTCCCCGGAGGAGATCGCCTTCGTGAAGAACACCTCCGAGGGGCTCTCCTTCGTGGCCGCGGGTTTCCCCTGGCGGGACGGGGACAACCTGGTCACTTCGAACGTAGAGTACCCCTCCAACATCTACCCCTGGATGCGGCTCCAGGCCCGGAACGTGGAGGTCCGGATGGTGCCGGTGCGCGACGGGAGGGTGAAGAAGGAGGACCTGTTCGCGGCCTGCGACGGGAAAACCCGCCTGATCGCCCTCTCCTCCGTGGAGTTCGCAAACGGGTACCGCAACGACCTTCCGGGGATCGGGGAGTATTGCCAGCACCACGGCATCTTCTTCTGCGTGGACGGGATCCAGTCCGTCGGCGCGCTGCCCATGGACGTGAAGGCGTTCGGCGTCGACGCGCTCTCCGCGGACGGCCACAAGTGGCTCCTCGCCCCGGAAGGGATCGGAGGGTTTTACATCTCCCGGGAGGTGATGGAGATGGTCGAGCCGGTGATCCTCGGGTGGCATTCCGTGCGGAACCGGTTCGATTTCGAGAACTACGATTTCCAGCTCTCCCAGGATGCACGGCGCTTCGAACCGGGGAGCATGAACACCGTGGGGCTCGCCGCCTTCAACGCTTCGCTGGACCTCCTCCTCTCCGTCGGGGTGGACCGCATCTGGGAACGCGTCCGGCGGCTCACGGAGCGGGTCCTCGAGAAGGCCAGGGGAGAGGGGTACGAGGTGGTCTCGCCCGACCACCCCGAGGAGCGCTCGGGGATCGTCACCTTCCGGGTCCCGGGAACGGACAACGCCGCCCTCTGGAAGGCGCTGCTGGCGCGCCGGGCGGTGTGCTCCCACCGGGCGGGGGGAATCCGCGTCTCGCCCCACTTCTACAACACCCCCGAGGAGATCGACCGGCTGTTTTCCCTCATCCGGGAGGAACGCGCCCGCGCCTAGCGCCAATAAAGAGGTAATGTAACGTGAGCCCGGAGCGCTTTATCAATCAGTTCCAAGTGGATGTGGCGCGCGAGCGTCTCAGTGGGGGGATCTGCTCCGCTCCATGGCGATGAGGGCGGCCCCCAGGGCTCCTGCAAGCTGGGGCTCCTGCGGGACGAGGAAGCGGATCCGGAACCGGTCCTCCAGCGCCTTCCGCGCGGCGGGATTCTTGGCGACTCCCCCGGTCATCACGGCGGGGGGCGCGATCCCGATCCGCTCGGCGAGGGAGGCGATGCGCTCGGAGATGGCCAGGTGCACGCCCCACGCGATGTCGTCCGGGGCGGCGCCGGAGGCGATCAGGGAGACTACCTCCGTTTCCGCGAACACCGTGCACGTCGAGCTGACCGGCAGCGACCGCGAGGCGAGGAGGGAACGGGCGCCCATCTGCTCCAGGTCCATCTCCAGCGTCCTGGCCATCACTTCGAGGAACCGCCCGGTGCCCGCCGCGCACTTGTCGTTCATCGCGAAGTCCGCCACTTTCCCGTCGTGGGACAGGCGGATCACCTTGCTGTCCTGCCCGCCGATATCCAGAACGGTGAGAGCGCCGGGGAAGAGGTGCCGGGCGCCGCGGGCGTGGCAGGTGATCTCCGTCACCCGCAGGTCTGCGGTCTCGACCAGGTCCCGTCCGTATCCCGTCGCCACGGTGCAGACGATGTCCTCCCGGCCCGCTCCCGCGGCGGCGAGGGCGGCGTCCAGGGCCTCCCGGGCCGCCTTCCGCGTCGATGCCCCGGTGGCCGTGATGGCCGACCCGAGGATGGCGCGGTCCGCGTCGAGGAGCACCACGTCCGTGGAGAGGGACCCGATGTCGATCCCCGCGTACAGCATGGGGTGTCCGGTCACAGCGTTTCCAGCCGGTACGATCGGGTCCCGAGCCCGATCTCCTCGCCGCATTCGAGCTGGACGGCCCAGTCCACGGAAGGGTGGGTCTCCCGGAACGGATCCCTCCCCGCCGCGCGGAGGAGGGCCCCGGTCTTGTCGGGAAGGCTGTTCCCCGGGCGGGCCGAAAGGTCCGTGAACCACACGGGCGACTGCATCTCAACCTCGCGTTGACGGAGTGACCGAAAGCCACTATAATACAACGAAATGGCAAATCCCGTGACGCTTCCCGAGACTCCCGATGGAGGTCCAGGCCCTGTGGATTTCAAGATAGGGGACATGGCGGTCTACCCGGCCCACGGCGTGGGCGTGGTCCAGGCGATCGAAACAAAATGCTTCAAGGACGGGAAGCGGGAATCGTTCTACGTCCTCCGAATCCTCGACACCGGGGTCACCATCATGATCCCGATGGGCAACGCCGGCCAGGTGGGGCTGCGGCGAGTCATGGACACCACGGCGGTCCGTTCCGTCTACAAGATCCTCCGCGAGCGGGAAGTGGCGCTGGAGCCGAAGCCGTGGAACCGCCGGTACCGCCAGTACATGGAAAAGCTCAAGTCCGGATCCCCCTTCGAGATCGCCGAGGTGCTGCGGAACCTGCTTCTCCTGAAGGCGGAGAAGGCCCTCTCCTTCGGCGAGCGCAAGATGCTGGACGCGGCGAGGTCCCTGCTGGTCAAGGAGATCTCCATCGCGAAATCCGTTTCCGAGGAAGCCGTCGAAGCGGATCTGCGCCGCTTCCTGAACTTCTAGCGTAGCGCCGGGGCGCTGCCCGGCGTCCCTTCCTGGAACCATTCCCATGCCGGAGGCTCGTTGGGCGTCACGGTGGCCATCATCGTCGCGGGCGGCGCAGGGCGCCGGATGGGCGGGGAGGCGCCGAAGCAGTTCCTCGCGCTGGCAGGCCGTCCTCTCCTCGACCGCACCCTCTCCGCAACCGCCGCCGCCGACTGCGTGGACGCCATCGTCCTCGTCCTTCCCGCCGGCACCCCGGCGGCGGCCCGGGAATCGTACCGCAACCTTCCGAAAGTGACGGCCGTGGTCGACGGCGGGGCGGAGCGCCAGGATTCG
>JAGGAJ010000032.1 GCA_017889845.1 Deltaproteobacteria bacterium | reverse complement strand
GCCGGCCGGTCCCCCCCCTGGAGAACATCCCCATCGCGGGGTTCCTGTGGCTGCGGGGGAAGTGTGCCGGGTGCGGCGGGAGGATCTCCTGGCGCTATCCCGCCGTAGAGGCGATGACGGCGGTCGGCTTCGCCGTCATCGCCGCCGTCGACGGCCAACCGGTCAACCTCTTGCGGGATCTCGTCTTCTTCTCCCTCCTGGTCCCGATCGTCTTCATCGACATCGATCACCGGATCATCCCCGACGAGCTGTCCCTGGGCGGCATGGCGGCGGGAGTGGCGCTGGCGTTCCTACCGGGGGGGGGGGTGCGGGAGAGCATGATCGGGATGGCATTGGGCGGGGGGGTGCTCTATGCCACTGCGACGCTTTACCAGAAGGCCACCGGGCGCGAAGGGATGGGGGGCGGGGACGTGAAGCTGCTCGCCATGATCGGCGCCTTCCTCGGCTGGAAGGGAGCGCTCTTCACCATCTTCATCGGGTCTTTATTGGGAGTCGCCGGAGGGATCTGGGCGATGCGGAAAGGGAAGGACGGCCTGAAGACCGCCATCCCTTTCGGTCCGTACCTTTGCGTCGCGGCCCTCGCGGCCCGCTACCTCGGGAACGGCTTCTGGCAGCTGATCCTCAGAACCTGAACGGCGAATTGTTGTCCTGGGTAGGGATCCCGTCCGTAGTGATGGACCAGCGGTCCCCGGTCATGGCAGCGACCCCCGTCGCGTAGCCGGTGTAGCTCTGCGCGCCGTTGTCCAGGACGACCGAGATCTGGTAGTAGGGGTACTGCACCGGGTCGAAGTCCAGCAGGGAAACGTTGTCCGTGTACATGTCGTTATTGGCGTAATAGGTGGCCTCGGTACGGAAGAGGTGCGCCAGCACGGTTTTCGCTTGGGTCATCCTCGCTTTGGCCACCAACCCCCGGTAGGTGTAGGACGCAATGGCGGCGAGCATCCCGATGATCAAGATGACGATGGTGAGTTCGATGAGCGTGAACCCCGGGATCTCGCGACGGCGGCGGAAGGAATCCGGCGGCCGGGAGTTTCCGGCGGGGCGGTCGATGGCGCTCACGACTTCCGTTCCCCCTCTCCCGAAGGGGGTTTCCCTCCCCGCGGTTCCGACAGTTTCCGGGACAGCTCCTCGAGAAGTTGCGCGGTGGGCTGGAAGTAGTCGTCGCCCCGGAACTTCACGACGGAGGGATCCCGGTCGTCGATGAGCGCGCGGAGAATCGCGTTGATCCTGTACACGGGCCCGGCGATCCGGTGGCTGAAGAAGATCACGTAGAGGAAGATCCCGGAAAAGGACAGGAGCGCGGCGGGCCAGAGGCGCTTGTGGAGCACGAGGAACTCGGAGGCGGCGGGCTCCAGGGATTTCAGGTCGTTCGTCGTGGCGAGAATGTAGACCGACGGGGCGAACGCAACGGCGATCCCCGCTGCGAACAAAGCGGCGAGAACGAGGAGGAGCCGGACGGCAAGCCCGAGCTGGAAACGCCGGTCCACGATCCTCATGCGACGACGGTTCTCGGCCGCGCCCAAATTCGCCTCCCCAAGGGGTTTTTGCTATTCTAATCCTCGTGACCCGCGAGTCAACGCGCGATTCCTCCCGATGGGCCTCCTGAGAAGGCCGCTGTCGGTCCGCACCGCCGTGGTCCTCCAGCTGACGCTGGTGGCCATTGCGTCGCTCTCCCTTCTCTCCGTGTTCGCGCTGAAGGTAATCGAACTGACCCTGGAGCGTCGCTACGGGGAGGCGGGGGTGTCCGTCGGAGAGGTGGTGCGGCGCGTGCTGGAGCGGGACGCGGAGCGCGGCCGCCCCCTGGACCTGTCCCGGGCGGGGCTCGCCGGCGCCCCGCCATACGTGGAGGCGATCACCCTGCTCCCCGAAGGACCGCCGGACGGCGTGCCGGTCGTGTCCCCCGCCGCGGAGCGGGCCGTCGCCTTCCTCCCCGTCTACCCGACCGTGGACGTAACCCTGCCTCTCCGCCTCTCCGACGTCGCGCTGGCGAGGTCCGGGAATGCGCCGCCCCGCGGAATCCGCGTTCGGATCCATTCTCCCGGGATTGCGGAGGAGGTTCGGACGCTCGCCAACGTCACGCTCGCGCTCGCCGCCCTGGACGTGGCCGTTCTCGTCCTGTTCGGCGGGTTCCTGCTGGAACGGACGGTGGTCGGCCCGATCCGCCGGCTCGCTTCCGTGTCGGAGAAGATCGCGGGGGGCGAGTACGGCCTCCGGGCGGAGGTCGCCGAAGGGAACGAACTGGGCCAGCTCGCCGGCTCCTTCAATAAGATGGTGGACGGCATCCTGGCGGCGCAGGAACGCCTGCGCCGCTCCGAGCAGGATGCCTTCCGGTCGGAGAAGCTGGCGACCGTCGGCAGGCTGGCCGCGGGGGTGGCCCACGAGGTGGGGAATCCCCTCATGGCGATCCGCGGGTACGCGGAGCACCTGACACGCAACCGACCGCCCCGGGAAGAGGCGGAGGAGTGCCTCGAAAAGATCGTCGCCGAAACGAAGCGGATGGAGAACATCGTGCGCGGCCTCCTGTCCGTGGCATCCCCCGGCGAGGAGCGGGAAGGCGCGACGGATGTGGACGCGGCGGTGCGGGAGGCGGTGGAGATGCTCTCCTACCGGGACCTGTTCCGCGAGGTGGAGGTCCGGCTCGCGTGCGAAAACCCCGGGAGCGCCGCGATCCCGGAGGACCGGTTCCGGCAGGTGCTCCTGAACCTCCTGATCAACGCGGTGGACGCGATGGCCGGCAGGGGGTGTCTCACGGTCCGGACGCGGCGGATCGGCGACTGGTCGCCGCGGCGCGCCCCCGGGCCAAGGCGCCGCTCCTCCGATCCGCCGGAAACGGACTGGACCGCGCGGAGGGGGCTGCCCGGGATGGGGGTGCCGGCGGTGGCGCTCTCCGTGTCGGATACGGGACCGGGCATCGCCGGGGCGGACCTCCCGCTCCTCTTCGACCCGTTCTTCACCACGAAGGAGCCGGGGAAGGGGACCGGGCTCGGGTTGTCGGTCTCCCGGACGATCGTGGAGAGCGCGGGGGGCGAGATCTGGGCGGAGAGCGGGGAAGGGAAGGGGGCGACGTTCCACGTCGTGATACCGGCGGCCGGGGAAGGGACGGCGACATGACGGCGGGGACGAAAAAACCGGCAGGGCGGGTCCTCGTGGTCGACGACGAGGCGTCCCTCCGCGACGTCCTCGGAAAGATCCTTTCGGCGGAAGGGTACGAGGTCCGGAACGCGGGGAACGGGCGCGAGGCCCTCGAGCTCCTCGCCGCGGAACGGTTCGACTTCCTGCTCTGCGACCTCCGGATGCCCGTCATGGGCGGCCTCGATATGCTGCGGGAGATCACGGCCAGGGGAATCCCCGGGACCGTGATCATGATGTCGGCCTTCGGGACCGTGGAGACCGCTGTAGAGGCGATGAAGCTGGGCGCCTACGACTACGTCTCGAAGCCGTTCATGAGCGACGAGATCCTGATGACGCTGCGGAAGGCCGCGGAGCGGGAGCGGCTGCGGGAGGAGAACGCCTCCCTCCGCGAGGAGATCGAGCGGGCCGGCCGCCCGGAGGAGATCCTCTACGCTGCGCGGCCGATGGAGGAAGTCGTCGCGACCGCCGGCCGGGTCAAGGACTACGATGTCACGGTCCTGGTCACGGGGGAGAGCGGGACGGGCAAGGAGCTGGTGGCACGCCTCCTCCACTTCGGCGGACGGCGCCGCGGGAAACCGTTCGTCGCCGTAAACTGCGGCGCGATACCGGAAAATCTCCTTGAGAGCGAGCTGTTCGGGCACCGGAGGGGGGCGTTCACGGAGGCCAGGGCGGACCGCGTGGGCCTGATCGAGGAGGCGGGGGCGGGAACCCTCTTCCTCGATGAGATCGGGGAGCTCCCGCTGCCGCTCCAGACGAAGCTCCTGCGCTTCCTTCAGGACGGGGAGATCCGGCGCCTCGGCGAAGGGGAAACCCGCAAGGTCGACGTGCGCCTCGTGACGGCGACCTCCCGGGATCTCGAGGGGGACGTCGCGTCGGGCCGGTTCCGGGACGACCTGTTCTACCGGCTGAACGTGGTGCGGATCCACATCCCGCCGTTGCGGGAGCGGAGGGAGGACATCCCCCTCCTTGCCCGGCACTTCCTCGTCCGGTGCTGCGCGAAATACGGGAAACCGGACATGAGGCTGTCGGAGGACGCCATGTCCGCCCTGTGCGCCCACGCGTGGCGGGGGAACGTGCGGGAGGTGAAAAACCTCATGGAGCGGTGCGCCCTTCTCGCTTCCGGCGGGGAGATCACCCGGGAATCCCTCCTTGCGGTGTGGGGGGGGAAGGGAGCCGGTTCCCGGGAGACCGATCCCGGCCCGGTCCACGCCGTGCGGATCCCGGTTTCTCCGGAGCGGCCCGACCTGAAGGCGGCGGTACGGGAGCTCGAGCGGCAGCTGATCCGGATGGCCCTGGAACGGACCGGAGGAAGTCGTCCGAAGGCCGCCGAGCTGCTGGGGATCAGCCACCCCGCTCTGCTCTACAAGGCGAAGGAGTACGGGATCGAGGGGTGATAATTATGCGTAATTATGCCTCATTGGATATCAGATAAAGTTTCTTGACACGTCATCCGATATCGATACCATGGCCCTAGCATGCCAGGGCCCAGAACGGGCGGCAAAGAAGGGTTCCGGGGGTTGAGGCCGGTGTCGGGAAAAGAGGCGGAAAAGATTAAAGTCGAACCCAACAACGTCCGAAAGATACGGGAAGGACTGTTGATGAGCAAGGCGGAACTGGCGCGGCGCGCGAAGCTCTCCGTCCTGACGATCGACCGGGTGGAGAAAGGGATGGCGTGCCGCATGGACACCAAGCGGAAGATCATCCTGTCGCTGGGCCTTGCGCTGTCCGACCGGGACAAGGTATTCAGGGACTGACGGCAGGGGCACGGGGGAATCGATGGGTCTGTTCGGCAGCAAGGATGTGGTCGGGCTGGACATCGGGTCGAGCTCCGTGAAGATGGCGCACGTCCGGGCGGACGGGGCCGAGAACCGGCTGAGGAAGTTCGGCGTCTTCCCGCTGCCGGCGGACTCCATCGTCGACGGGGCCATCATGGACCACTCCTCCGTGGTGGAGGGGATCCGGACCGCCATGCGGGAGCTCAAGATCCACGAGAAGGAGGTGGCCATCGCCCTCTCCGGGCACTCGGTCATCATCAAGAAGGTCCAGCTTCCCACGACCACGGCCGAGGAACTGGAGGAGTCGATCCAGTGGGAGGTGGAGCAGTACATCCCCTTCGACATCAAGGACGTGAAGATCGATTTCCAGGTGATCGGCCCCCTGAAGGACGACCCGTCGAAGATGGACGTCCTCCTGGTGGCGGCGAAGACGGAGCTGATCAACGACTACATATCGGTGGTGCGCGACGCAGGGCTGGTCCCGCGGATCGTCGACATCGACTCCCTTGCGGCGGGCAACGCCTTCGAACTGACCCGCCCGGTCTCCGACGAGCAGGTTCCGATGGTGGTGAACGTGGGCGCCTCCTTCATGAACATCAACATCCTCCACGCCGGCGTGCCCCTCTTCACCCGCGACGTCCCCATGGGGGGCGGCATGTACACCTCGGAGATCCAGAAGCAGCTGGCCGTCGGCTTCGAGATGGCCGAGGAGTACAAGACCGGCAAGAAGGATCCCGGGGAGCGGTCGGCGAAACTCGGCGAAATCATGAGGACGGTTTCCACCATTCTCGCCACGGAAGCCCAGCGTTCGTACAACTTCTTCTCCGCCACCTACCCGGACCGCCTGGTGACCAAGGTGTACCTCACGGGGGGGGCGGCCCGCTCCTCCTTTCTGAAGGAGATCCTCGCCGAGAAGATCGGGGTGGAGGTGGAGATCTTCGACCCGATCCAGGGACTTTCGGTGGACGAGAAGACCGTCGACCCGGCCGTGGTTTCCCAATTCAACACCGCCGCAACCGTCTCGATCGGCCTCGCGCTGCGGAACCTGGAGGCTCGCGGATGATCCGGATCAACCTCATCCGGGGAAAACGGAAGAAGCGCAGGGAGCTCAACGTCGACTTCACCTACCTCATCGTTCCGGTGCTCGTCCTGGCGGGAACCTTCTACTTCCACACGACAGTCACGGGGAAGATCTCCCGGCTGAACGCCGACATCCAGAAGGCGAACGCCGACATCGAGCGGCTGAAGAAGGAAATCGGCGAGGTGGAGAAGTTCAAGGCCCGCAAGGCGGAGCTCCAGAAGAAGGTCGACATCATCTCGAACCTCCAGACCGGAAGGGTCGGGCCGGTGAGGTACCTCGAGGCGATCTCCGCCGCGATCCCGGAGAAATGCTGGATCGAAACCCTCAATATCCAACCGGAAAAGGTGACCCTGTCGGGGGTCGCCCTGAACAACCATACGATCGCCAACTTCATGACCTCCCTCGGACAGAGCGGCCGCTTCCGCGACGTCGTGCTCGGCGCGGCGGAGCAGACGAGGGTGGCGAACACCAAGCTGGTGCGTTTCAACCTGACGTTCCAGCCCGTCAACTGACGCCGAACCGCCGGGAGAGGACACGGAATGGCGCGAAAACTGGGCGACCTCGCGAAGATACCGACGAAGCAGAAGGCGATCCTCGCGGTCCTGTTCTGCCTCCTCGTCGTGGTGGGGTACTATTACCTCTACTACCGGGAAGCGTCGCAACAGGTCGCATCCCTGGAGAGCAACCTGGCCAACCTCCGGAGCAAGATCAAGGAGCAGGAGGTGATCGCCGGGAACCTGAAGTCCTTCCAGGAAGAGGTGCGCCGCCTGGAGGGGCAGCTTTCCGTGCTGCTGGAGCAGCTGCCGAACTCCGCGGAGATCCCGTCCCTCCTGAAGAGCGTCTCCGACCTGGGGAAGGAGTCGGGGCTCGACTTCATCCGATTCGCCCCCGGGGGGGAGGCGAAGAAGGAATTCTACGCGGAGATCCCGGTGGCGATCTCCGTGACCGGAGATTACAACAGCTTCGCCCTCTTCGCGGACAGGGTCAGGCATTACCCCCGCATCGTGAACCTGTCGAACATCGCATTCACCGCGCCCAAGCCGGCCGGGGACAACCTCGTGCTGGAGACCATCACCTGCACCGCCACGACGTACCGCTTCCTCGAGCAGGCCGCCGCCGCAACCCCCGCCGCGGGCGGGAAGGGGACGGCGAAATGATGCCCGCCTCCCGGATGCGGTATTTCCCCGCCTGGCTTACCGCCGCCGTCTTCGCCGTCGGGGTAGCGGCCGGGTGTGCCAAGGAGGCCCCTCCTCCGCAGCCGGTGGTGGGGAAACCCGCCCCCAAGGCGCAGGCAAGCCCGCAGCCGGCTTCCCGGAAGGCGGAAGAACCGCAGAAAAAGGCGGAAACCGCCTCCCTGTACGACCCCCGCGGGAAACGGGATCCCTTCGTTTCCTTCGTACGGGAGGTGACGCCGCAACGCGGGAAAAACGACCTGGCCGCCGTTCCGCCGATCCAGCGGTACGAGCTGGGCGAGCTGAAACTGGTGGGCATCCTGTGGACGAAGAAGGGCCCGAAAGCGCTCGTCGAGGACGCAGAAGGGAAGGGATACTCGGTCACCACGGGGTCCCGCATCGGCCGCGCGGGGGGCGTCGTGACCCGGATCACGGAGAAGGAACTGTTCGTGCGCGAGGAGTACTCCGGATATCAGGGGGAGAAGATGTTCAGGGAGAACACGCTGCAGCTCACCACGGCAGGAGGAAAATAATGATGATCCCGTTACGGCCCACGGGCCGGAGCCTTCGGTCCCGCGCCCCGATGGCGGCGCTCATCCTCGCCTGCGCGATCGCCCTTCCGGCTTTCGCGGCGGAAGCCCCGACGCCGGCGCCGCAGCAGCAGGCGGAGGGAAAGGGCGCCAGGATCCGGGAAGTGACCGTCACCAAATCCCCGTACAGCACGACGATCCAGGCGGTAGTCGACGGGGCCATCGAGAACTACAACTCCTTCAAGCTGGACGACCCCTTCCGGATCGTGGTGGACATCTGGGGGGTCGAGCAGGGAGCGGCGGCCTCCGAGATCCCGGTGGGAACCCCGCAGGTGAAGGCTGTCAAGATGTCCGCCCAGGACAGGAAGCTTCGCCTGCTCGTGGAGACGCCGGGCGATCGCCCGATGCCGTTCATCGTGAACTCCGAGGGGGGCGTCCTCTCGCTTTCCGTCGGGGGCGGCCCGGAGGAGAAGGTCACCAGCGTGGAGCGGTTCCAGGAGGGGAAGGAACCCCCGAAGGGCCCGGCTATCCTCGGGATCGACCTCGAGGACCTGCCCGCGTCGTCGAACGTCGTGATCGCGACGGCCGGGAACCCGGCGTACCAGGTGTCGAAAAAGGAAGGGAGCGTGACCCTGTCGTTCCCGGACGTTTCGGCGGACAAGGGCCTGCTCCGGCCGGTCGATGCCCGCAAGTTCGGGATCCCCGTCAAGGGGATCACCCCCTCCCGGGTGAAGAAGGGTATCGCGGTGGCGGTCGGATTCGCCCCCGGGTCGGCCTACACGGTGGAGAGGAAGAACGGCACGGTCGTCGTCGCATTCCCGAAGGATGCCGCCCCTCCGGGCGGCGAACTCGTCTCCCGGGCGACCGTGGAGGCGACCCCGCAGGCAGTTCGCCCGGTGAGGGAGGCCCCGGAAGGGTCCGGGGCGGCGGAAGCGCCCGCGGGTCCCCAGCAGTGGGGCTTCCTGATGGGCATCAGCGACACGGGACGGAAATACACGGGACAGCGGATATCGATGGACTTCAAGGACGCGGATCTCGCCAACGTCTTCCGGATCATCGCGGAGGTGAGCAACCTCAACATCATCACCTCGGACGACGTCAAGGGGAAGGTTTCCGTCCGGCTGGTCAACGTCCCCTGGGACCAGGCGCTCGATATCGTCCTGCGCTCCAAGAACCTCGGCGCGACGATGGAGGGGAACGTGCTGCGGATCGCCCCGATCGCCTCGCTGCAGAAGGAGGAGCAGGACCGGCTGAACGCCCAGAAGCAGATCGAGCAGTCGAAGGCGGAGGCGCTGAACCGCTCCGCCGAAGCCCGGGCGACGCAGGAATCGGTGTTCGACACGATCCCGGTGAGCTATTCCAAGTCGTCCGACATGATGGCCAAGATCAAGCCGCTCGCCTCCAAGTTCGGGAAGATCGACAGCGACGACCGGACCAACGTCCTGATCATCCGCGACCTGCCGCAGAACATCGAGGAGATCCGGGCACTGGTCACGCGGCTCGACACGGCCACCCCGCAGGTCCTGATCGAGGCGCGCATCGTGGAGGTCGAGACCACGTTCGCGCGGGAGCTGGGCATCCAGTGGGGCGGTTCCTTCCGGGCGGGATCGTCCACGCAATACGGGATGACCGGGGCGCAGGACGTCACGGGCGCGTCCAACCCCGGTGCGCCGATCGTCGCGGCGACCACCGACCCCTTCAACGCCACCACCCCCCCGGGGAACTGGGCCGTGAACCTCCCGGCCGCGATCGGCGCGGGGTCCGGAGGGGGGATCGCCTTCGGGATCCTGAAGGACAACCTGCGGCTGGATCTGGCGCTTTCGGCGCTGGAATCCTCGGGCAACGCGAAGATCGTGTCGTCGCCCAAGGTTGTCACGGTGGACAACAAGGAGGCGACGATCGAGCAGGGGACGCAGATACCCTACTCCACGGTTTCGGCGTCCGGCACGCAGACGCAGTTTGTCGACGCCACCTTGCGGCTGAAGGTCACCCCGCATATCACGCCGGACGGGCGCGTCTCGATGAAGGTGGACGCGCAGAACGACTCCCCGGGCGAGACGACGCCGACCGGGCAGCTGGCGATCAACAAGAAGAAGGCGACCACGGAGGTCCTGATCCAGGACGGGGAGACGGCGGTGATCGGCGGGATCATCCAGGTCGCCCGATCGGAAAGCCAGTCCGGACTCCCCTGGCTCTCCAAGATTCCCGTGCTGGGGTACCTGTTCCGGAAGGACATCAACACCGCGAGAAACCGGGAACTCCTGATCTTCATCACCCCGAAGGTCATCAAGCCCGAGCCGATCCAGGCGAAGGCGAACTGACCCGGGTCGAGGGGCAGGCGAAAGGGCACCCGGCCGACACCGCCCGGGTGCCCTTTTCCATTTCGCGGGGAGGGGGAAGGACATCGCACGGTTCACGTTCCGCACGGCGGGGGAGACGCACGGCCCTGCCCTGGTGACGATCGCGGAGGGTCTTCCGTCGGGGCTTCCCGTGCTGGCGCGGGACGTCGACCGGGAGCTGTCGAGACGCCAGGTGGGGTACGGCCGCGGGGAGAGGATGCAGATCGAGAAGGACGAGGTGGAGATCCTCTCCGGCGTCCGGTTCGGAAAGACCCTCGGCGGCCCGGTTGCGTTGCTCCTGCGCAACCGCGACTGGGCCAACTGGCGGGACAAGATGGCGCAGGAGGGGGATGGCGCGGGCGTCTCCACGCTGGACACCGCAAGGCCCGGGCACGCGGACCTCGGGGGAGTCCTGAAGTACGCGCTCCGGGACGTGCGAAGCGTCCTCGAACGGGCGAGCGCGCGGGAGACGGCGGCCCGGGTGATGGCGGGGGCCCTGGCGAAGCGGTTCCTGGCGGAACTGGGCGTCGCCATCGTCGGCCACGTCCTGTCCATCGGGGGGATCCGCGTATCCCGGGACGTGGAGGGGAACGCCGTGCGGGCGGCGGAAGCGGAGAAGAGCCCCCTGCGGATGGCGGACCCCGCGGCGGAGGCGAAGGTCATCCGCATGATCGACGAGGTGAAGGAAGCGGGCACCACGGCGGGGGGGATCGTCGAGGTGATCGCCAGGGGCGTTCCCCCGGGACTCGGGTCGTACGTGTCGTGGGACCGCCGGCTGGACGGACGCCTGGGCCACGCGCTGATGAGCATCCACGCGATCAAGGGGGTCGAGATCGGCGGGGGAATGGCCCTGGCATCCCGGCCGGGCGCGGAAGTCCACGACGAGGTGTTCCCGGGCGGCGACCCGGAAAACCGGTTCCTCGGCACGTTCCTGCTGCCGTTTCACCGGGAGACGAACCGCGCCGGGGGGCTGGAGGGGGGAATGACCAACGGGGAAGCCGTGGTCGTCCGGGCGGCAATGAAGCCCATCCCCACCCAGTCCCGCCCGCTGCGCACGGTCACGGTCGACCGGTTCGACGCCACCACCGCACACCGGGAGCGAAGCGACGTGTGCGCGGTTCCCGCCGCATCCGTCGTGTCGGAGGCGATGACGGCCATCGTCCTGGCGGACGCGTTCCTCGAGAAATTCGGGGGGGATGCGATGGGCGATATCCTCTATAATTACACGCATTACCTGCGGCGAATCTGCGGGGAATGACGGGCGGCCGAACGTTTCCGGGGGTGGTTCTCGTCGGCTTCATGGGGTCGGGGAAGACCTCCGTCGGGAGGCGACTGGCGCGGAAGCTCCGGGCCGAATTCGTGGACGTGGACGACCGGATCGAGCGCGCGGCGGGGAAACCGATCCGCGAGATCTTCTCCGCGGAGGGGGAGCCCTCCTTCCGTGAGCGGGAGAAGGTCGCGTTACGAGAGGCCCTATCGGTTCCCGGAAGAGTGGTGGCCACGGGCGGCGGGGCGTTCCTGGAGGAGGGGAACCGGGCGCTGCTGTCGGCCTACGCCCCCGTCGTGTACCTCGAGGCCCGAGCGGAGACTCTCCTCGCCCGCCTGCCGGGGAATTCCGACCGGCCGCTGCTGGGGGGTGGCGACCGCGGGAGGGTCGTCCGCGACCTTCTGGACCGAAGGGTGCCGGGGTACAGGAAGGCGGACCACACCGTCGCCACGGACGGGCTGACGGTGGAGGAAGTGGCGGACCGGGTAGTGGAGTGGCTGTCGAAAACGGAGAGGCGGTGACAGTGACCCCCGAGACGCTGACGGTCGCGCTGGGCGACCGGGCCTACGACATCTTCTTCGGCCGGGACATTTACCCGCTGTTCCAGGAGTGGATCTGCCGCTTCTACCCGGGCGGCTCCGTCCACGTGGTGACGGACCGCAACGTGGCATCCATCTACGGGGACGACATCCGCAGCTGGCTTTCCGGTATTCCCCACGGCGTGCTCGCGCTCGCGCCCGGCGAGGAGAGCAAGAGCTTCGACACCGTGCGGGAAATCTATGCCTTCCTCGCCCGCGGGGACGCGGGGAGGGATTCCCTGGTGGTGGCCTTCGGCGGCGGGGTCGTGGGGGACCTCGCCGGCTTCGCCGCCGCGACGTTCCTCCGCGGCATATCATACATACAGGTGCCTACGACCCTCCTCTCCCAGGTGGACAGCAGCGTCGGCGGAAAGACGGGGTTCAACCTCCCGGAGGGAAAGAACCTCGTCGGGGCGTTCCACCAGCCCCGCGCGGTGTTCGTCGACGACGCGTTCCTGCTTACCCTGGACGAGCGCAACCTCAAGGCGGGGATGGCGGAAGTGGTCAAGAGCGCGCTGGCCGGGGACGGGGAGCTCTGGGACCGGCTCCTCGCCCGGGGCAGCCGGTGGAAGTCGTTCTCCGGCGAGGAATGGCGATGGGCCGTCCGCCGCTGCGTCGCGTTCAAGGCGTCGGTTGTGGAGCGGGACGAGCGGGAAGCGTCCCTGCGCCGGATCCTCAACCTCGGGCACACGGTGGGCCACGCGATGGAGAATGCGGGGGGGTACGGGCGCCTCCTTCACGGGGAGGCGGTCGCGATGGGGCTGGCCTGGGAAGCCGTCCTCGGGCGCATCCTCGGAGCGACACCCGCCGCCCTCGCGGAAGGCACCGTTTCCCTGCTCCTCGATATGGGGTACGACTTGGACGACCCGGATCTGCCGCTGTCCTCGATCGCCGCGGCGATCGGCATGGACAAGAAGCGGATCTTGTCCGAGGTGGATCTTCCCCTGGTCGTGGCGCCGGGGCGTTGCGAACTCCGCCGGGTCGCGCTTCCGGAGATTCGCCGGCACCTGCCGGCCATCCGGGCGGAATTGCGGGAGCGCGCCGCCCGGCACGAGCCCGCGCGGGAGACGGAGGCCGCATCTCCGACGGAACCGTTCGCGGAGGGACTGGCGGTCCTGGAGCGGCGCGTTGCGGGGAATCCCCGGGATCCGCGCGCGCTGACGGCC
>JAGGAJ010000031.1 GCA_017889845.1 Deltaproteobacteria bacterium | reverse complement strand
GGAACTTTCCGATGTTATTTTCCGAAGCCTCAAGGAGTACATATATAATCCCCACGTCACCGTGACTGTTACCCAAGCGAATTCCAGTAAGATATTTCTTATCGGCAACGTTATTCGACCGGGGTCATACATGTTGCGGTACGACATGACCGTCCTTCAAGCCTTGTCACTTGCCGGAGGCTTTACGCAATTCGCCTCTCCACGCGACATGAAGCTCATCCGTGATGTCGGAGGGAAGCAGGAAAGCCGAAGCATCAACTATTACAAAATGATCAAGGACTCCGAGGTCGACGATTACATGCTGAAGCCTGGGGACACGATCGTGATACCTTGATTCTTGAAAATCGTGCATGGAGGCGGGAACGAAAAAGGCTGGTCCCACCGACCCCACCCTTCGGTGACATTCGATGGACGCCGGATTACTTCTTGAAACGCTTCCTGCCGTACCCAACCAACCCCGCCAAACTGCTGCCAAGCAGATGTCGGACCGCAAGTGGCCCGAACTGCTCGGGCGGTTAATATTCGGAACGAAGGAAACGGAATAACCCCTCTGCATCGGTGCACGTTCACTCCCGCCGGACTTCCATCCTCAGGCGAACACTCACGCGCGCTTGGAGGCACTCCACCGTCCAGGACCTTCCGCCGGCAAATTGCGGCGCTGGAAATCGGGTGCAGATCATCGCGACCTCGGCAACTTTGACGGGCGACAGCAGCCCGCGGGTTAATGACCCGGAAGTCCCCTAGATCGTCGGGAGCCGCGCAAGCGGTAAGAGGTGGAAAGGGGACAAACTGAACGGGACGGGGGGCGCTTCGGCGCTCCCCGCCCAGATCCTCCGGAGGTGAGGCGTGAAGAAGGAACGGCGAAGGCGTCCGGTTGACCCTGCGCGGGCGGCGATCACCGGGAGCTGATACAACGACATCACGGTCCCCGAGTCCTCGGGATGGCCGACGTGTAGCAAGTGCGGGACCCGGACGGCGGTGGTAGACCATATCGACCACGAATGTCTCCGATGCCGACTGGAACGCCAGAAGGCGGCGCGGGGGCCGCAGGGCACTCCTTCCGTGGAAAAGATCGGCGTCCAGAGAAAAAATATAATCCCCCGCCGCCATATAAAGATTTCATCCGGTGTTGCCGAAGAATTGGGAGAAATTAAATAATTGCCGGATGATGCGAATATGAAAATCTACGCTGTCTATCGTATCGGTTACTGGAACAATAAGCTCGAACTCATCGGGAAGGTGGTGTAACGTCGGAAGAAAGAGCGGAATAACAACGCCGCAGATATGTTGCGATGGGCCCAAAAAATATACGCAGCTTCGTCGATTGATTCAAATTTATTCATCGTCAAAGAGGATTCCTCTGAGGGGGCTATATTTGGGGGCTCATAAAATCCTCCCTCACCGACGGCGCACTTCCACCAGATCCCCGCCGCCTCTCACCCCGACAGTATTCCTTCTTTCATTCCCCTCTGAACGAACTTCTCCAACTCCTCAATGTATCGTTGCGACAATCCGATCAGGCTTTTTGAGTGTCGTTGCTTCGAACCGATCGGGTCTTCGGATTCGGGCCAGTCAGCGAACCGATGCCGAACCCCCCCTGCATGAGTGCCATGTCTCAATACATCATTCCCAACGATGGACTGCAAATACCATTGCTGCCTGCCCTTCGAACTTGATTCCTCCTGAGCATATTTGGTTACAGACCGGGCCGCAGCCAGGAACGCGCTCAAGTAATATCGGAACGCCTCGCGGTCGTGTACCGACTCTTCCATCCTCGCCACGAAGAACTTGGCCTCACTAATCTTGTATATCTCGTTCATCTCAATTCACTCCCCCACTATCGAGATAATTCCAACAGTTCAACTGCTTCCTCCACGGCCTGAGGAAACGGTTTGCGATGGATCGGCCCGTACCTCTCACGCGAACAAGGATGGCGCAGACGCAGCGGCGGAATTACAGGGAGGGCAAAGTGTAGCGGGGGAATTAGTCATCGAGCAACGCCCCATTGCAACCGTCGCAATACCCCCGAGCAAATGCGCCGAGATACCGGTCGCTGTTGCCGGCGTGGGGACCGCGAAGGTAAAAATGTTCCTCTGGATCTTCCTCTATTCCTGACTGATGAAAGATGATACCCAATCGATACCCCCGTAAATACTCCGCCACCTCGGGCGCGGATGTCTGGATCATCTGGTCAACGTTGCGGAGAAGGTCGTTGAAGGTTTTCTCGTCCATTCAATCACTCCTATAGATCCCGACCCACTATAGGATTTACGGCAATCCGCTATGGGATCTTTAAGGAAGGGCTGCTCCTATTCATACCCCTCACGCGAGCGAGGATCCCCCAGGACGCGACGAAAGGAGAAAAGGCCGGGGGGAGTGTTATGAGTGCTGTTATAAGTGAATTTCGGATATGAAAAAAGGGTTACGGTTTTCCCCGTAACCCATTGTATTTACTGGCGCCCCCGGGGTGACTCGAACACCCGGCCAAAGGTTTAGGAAACCTCTGCTCTGTCCGCCTGAGCTACGGGGGCGCGCTCCCCTCACCTTTCCTCACTCGTCGAATTGCAGCAGCGAAAAGATCCTCCGCCCCTTCAGGCGGTCTCTCCCGTGCAGCCCCGTCAGCTCCGCGAGGAAGCAGCACTCCACGATCTCCGCTCCGAGCCGGTCCAGCAGCCCCGCCACCGCGGCCACCGTGCCGCCCGTGGCCAGCACGTCGTCCGCCACGACCACCTTCATGCCCGGCCGCACGGCATCCTCGTGGATCTCCAGCCGGTCCTTGCCGTACTCGAGGTCGTAGGAGGCGGCCACCGTTTTGTGCGGCAGCTTGCCGTGCTTTCTCACGAGGAGGACGCCCGTGCCGAGCTTGTACGCCATGGCCGCTCCCATCACGAAGCCGCGCGCCTCGATCCCCACGACCGCGTCGATCCCCTTCGCGAAATGGCGGTGTGCCATCAGGTCGATGGCCTGCTGGAACGACGCCGGGTCGGACAAAAGGGTCGTGATGTCCTTGAACTGGATCCCTTTCTGCGGAAAGTCCGGGATGTTCCGGATCCGTTTCTTCAGGTCCCTCGTCGGCATCGCCCCCCTCACGGCACGAGATGCGCCAGCGGGTCCACCGGCTCCCCGTCGACGCGGATCTCGAAGTGGAGGTGGTACGTCGTGGCGTTCCCGCTGCGTCCGACCGTGCCGATCGGGGCGCCCGCCGGCACGGCATCGCCTGATTCTACATGAATCGCGTCCAAATGTCCGTACAGCGTCGTTACTCCCTCGCCGTGATCGAGGACGACGGCTTTCCCGTACCCGCGCATCCCTTCCCCCGCATAGACGACGATCCCGAGTTCCGCGGCGCGCACCTCCGTCCCTTTGGGGGCGATGAGATCCACTCCCGCGTGGCGGCCCCCTTCCCTTCCGCCGAAGCCGGAGGAAACGGTCCCCTCGACGGGCACCTGGAACCGTTTCCTCGCGGCCCGATCGGCGGCTTCCGGGATCGGCGCCCTCCCGCGCGGGGAGAGCCACGGCTTTCCATCGGGTGTCGTGCGGTACGTCGTCCTGGGCGCTCCGCAACCGCAAAAAAACGCAAGGAGGAGAAGGAACGCCCCGAGTCGCACGGGATCAATCCCGGAAACCGTATTCTCCGACGAGCGGCACGAACCGGCACCCGCCGAGAACCTCCGTGCGGGTCTCTCCATCCCGCTTCGTGACGCGCGCCAGCACCTGCTCCAGGCGCCCTCCCATCGGGAGGACGATGATGCCGCCCTCCGCGAGCTGCGCGAGCCAAGGCGGGGGGACGTCCGGCGAGGCGGCCGCGGAGAGGATCCGGTCGTAGGGGGAATGTTCCGGGCAACCGAGGGAGCCGTCCCCGACCACGTAGGCGACGTTCCGAACGCCGAGGCCCTCGAGCAGGGTCCGCGCCGCCATGGAGAGGGAAACCAGCCTCTCCACCGTCACCACCTCGCGGCACAACCTCGATAGGATCGCCGTCTGGTACCCGGAACCGGTGCCGATCTCGAGGACCTTCTCGGACCCGGAAAGCCGCAACGCATGAGTCATCTCCGCGACGATGAACGGCTGCGAGATCGTCTGCCCGTCTCCGATGGGGAGCGGCCCGTCGTCGTACGCGGCGTCCCGCAGATCCGGCGGCACGAAGAGGTGCCTCGGAACCTCCTCCATCGCGGTGAGGACCCGCTCGTCGCGTACCCCGCGGGCGCGGATCTGCCCCTGCACCATCCTCCGGCGAAGGAGGGCCTCCCTCACCACGTCCACTTCCGCAGCGCCCGAAGCGCCGCGTAGTTCGTCAAGTCGAGGTGGATCGGCGTGATGGAGACGCACCCCTCCTCGATCGCCTCCAGGTCGGATCCCGGGATATCCTCGCTGCGGATGCGGTCGCCCCCTATCCAGTAATATTTCCGCCCCCTCGGGTCCCGCTTCTCCACGATGAGGTCGCCGTACACCCGCTTCCCCTGACGAGTAAAGCGCACCTCGCGGATCTCCTCCCGGGGCGCGTTGGGGACGTTCACGTTGAGGAGAGTGTCGCCCGGCAGCCTCTTCCGCAACACCTTTTTCGCCACCTCCAGGGCGTACCCCGCCGCGACGTCGAACCGGAACCGGCTCCGGGTGACCAGCGAGACCGCGACGGAAGGGATGCCGAGGAGGGTCCCCTCGATCGCCGCGGATACGGTGCCGGAGTACGTGATGTCGTCCCCGAGGTTCGCCCCCTTGTTGATGCCGGAGACGAGGAGGTCTACCCGCTTCCCCCGCAGGATCCCGTTCACGCCGAGGTTCACGCAGTCCGTGGGCGTCCCGTCCACGGACCAGACCCGCGTCCCGAGCTTCTCCACGCGCAACGGGTGTGAAAGGGTCAGGGAGTGGCCGGCGGCGGACCGCTCCCGGTCGGGGGCGACGACGTAGACCGTCCCGAGCCCCTTCATCGCGTCGGCGAGCGTCTCGATCCCCTCGGACCGCACGCCGTCGTCGTTCGTGACGAGGATGACGGGGCCGTCGCCGTCCTTCACGGGGTCCCTCCTTCAAAGGAAAAAGGGGCTACGAGAGAGCCTCTCGTAACCCCTCGTGCGTTCTGGTCGGGACGGCCGGACTTGAACCGGCGGCCCCTTGCACCCCATGCAAGTGCGCTACCAGGCTGCGCTACGTCCCGATCCGTGGAAAAAGCATTTTACCGGACGAGGGGTGCGAAGTCACGTCAATTCTGCGGCCCGCGCGGCGCACCGGCGCGGCCGTAGTCATCCTCGACCCGCTCGATGTCGTCCTCCCCGACGTACTCCCCCATCTGCACCTCGATCACGACGAGGTCTTCCCCGCCGACGCTCTCGACGCGGTGCAGGGCGCCCAGGGGGATGTCGACGTGCTGCCCCGGGGAAAGCCGCAGGAGGTCGCTCCCGCGCGTCACCGCCGCCTCCCCCCGGACCACCTGCCAGTGCTCCGCCCGGAACTTGTGGCGCTGGAGACTCAACCGCTTGCCGGGGCGGACGACGAACTGTTTGACCTTGTACCCCTCGCCCTCGTGGAGCACCAGGTAGTAACCCCACGGGCGGTCGCCCCTCTCCATCCGCGATGCTCCTCCTGTACAGCCGCCCGGCGGAATACTTTATCCTTATGCTTTGCCGGCAAGTTACAACAGATTATTTCAGTATCGCTTTAATCCTGGACAACTCTTTTTTCAGCTGCCGCAGCTCGTTCCGGTACGGATTTTCCGCCAGTTCCAGTTTCATCTGGTGGCGCTCCCTGGTCATCTCCTTCAGTTTCGTCCGCGCCCCCTCGATGGTGAACCGCTCCTCGTAGAGGAGGCGCTTGATCTCCAGGAGCGTCTCCACGTCCTGACGCCGGTACACGCGGTGCTGGGATTGGTTTTTCGCGGGGGAAAGACGGAATTCCGTCTCCCAGAAGCGGAGGACGTACGGCTTTACGTTCAAGATCCGGCTCACTTCCCCGATCTTGAAGTAGAACTTGTCCGGGATCCGCGGGGCCGCCACGCCTTCCCTTGGGAATCTACGACGGCTTGACTTCGTTGATGTAGGACTTTAGGATCTGGCTCGGCCGGAACGTCAGCACGCGGCGCGCGGTGATCTGGATGTCGTCGCCGGTCTGGGGATTGCGCCCTTTCCGTGGGCGTTTGTCGCGGAGGGTGAAGTTGCCGAAACCCGAGATCTTTATCTTCTCCCCCTCCTTGAGGTTGGCCTTCATCGTTTCGAAGATGGCCTCGACGATGTCCTGGGACTCCTTCTTCGAGAGCCCGCCGATCTTCTCGTAAACGATCTCGACCAGATCCGCCTTCGTCATGACGCCTCCTCCCGGCCCCTCACGAGGTTCGAATCTTTCCCCCGAACCGATTCTCCAATAATTCTACAATCTTGGTATGTATACTATGTACCTCGGAGTCCGTCAAGGTTCTGTCGAACGGCTGGAGCTTCACCCGGATGGCGACGCTTTTCTTCCCCTCCCCGATCTTTTCCCCTGTGTACACGTCGAACACGGTCGCGCCCTCCACCTCCGGGGCCACTTCCCGCACCATCGAAAGGACGTCGCCTACGGGGATTGCGGCGGGGAAAACGCACGCCACGTCCCGGAACACCGGAGGGAACTTCGTCAGCGGGCGATACGAACCCGGCTCCTGCCGGGCCGCGAGGACCGCCTGAATCCTGATTTCCGAATAGAAAACGGCTCCCGGCAGCTCATACTCCGCCAGCAGTTCCCGCCGGACGGCGCCGAGCCATCCGACGGATTCGCCGTGCAGAAGGATGTCCGCCGCCTTCCCTTCCGAAAGGAATGGACGCGCGCGCGTCGGCACCACGTGCGGCGGGCCGGCGCCGATGTGCGACAGGAGTGCATCCACCGTCCCTTTCAGATCGTAGAAATCCGCTTGTACCGGCCCGCCGGACCATCCCGAGGGGAGGCGCCGCCCCCGCAGGATCAGCCCGAGCCGGGGTTCCTGGTAATGCCCGTCGGCGTACGATTTCCCGTACGCGTTCCCCGCCTCGAACAGCCGCACGTCTTCCACGAACCGCCGCACGTTGTCGGACATGTTCCGCAGCAGGCCCGTCAGCAGGTGGGGACGCATCACGGTGGTGTCTTCGGAGATCGGATTGCGAAGGCGCAGGGCGTCCTCCGGGTCGTACCCAAGGAACTGCGCGAGCTTCTCCAGGTTCCTGCCGGACACGAAGGAGAAGTTCACCGCCTGCGTGAAACCGTGCCCCCGCAGGAATTCGCACGCCTGCTCGAGCCGGTCGGCGAACCGGTCGTCTTCCGAGAACTCCGGCGCCTTGGAGACGGGATACGTCGCAGGAATCCCTTCGTAACCCGACAGCCTCGCGACCTCCTCGACCAGGTCGATCTCCCGCTCGATGTCGAACCGGTAGGGCGGGACCGTGACTTCCCACTCCCCCGGTTCCGGTTCGGCGACGGGGAACGACAGCCGCCCGAAGATCTCGCGGCACTCCTCCGCCGTGTAGGCCCTCCCCACCACACGCCCCGCCCGCGCGGGGCGGAACGGGACGCTCCGTGAAAAGGAGGATCCCCCGCCCGCGTCGATCGATCCGGCCGCCGTGCGCACGGTCGCGATCCGGGACAAAAGCGCCACGGCGCGGTCCGCCGCGTAGAGCGTTCCTGCCGGATCGACCCCGCGCTCGAACCGGTACGACGACTCGCTCGACAGCCCCAGCCGCCGGGAGGTCTTCCGGATCGACGCCGGCGCGAAGTGGGCGCTCTCGAAGAGGACGCGCGTGGTCCCCCCGATGACCTCGCTGTCCCGCCCCCCCATCACTCCCGCCACGGCAACGGGGCCCTCCCCGTCCCAGATCAGCAGCATCCCCGGCTCGATCCTCCGCTCCGCGCCGTCCAGCGTCGCAAACGTCATCGCCTCCCGGGGCGCGCGCACGTCGATCCGCCGGCCCCGCAGCCGGTCCAGGTCGAATGCGTGCATCGGTTGCCCGGTCTCCAGGAGCAGGTAGTTCGTCACGTCCACCACGTTGCTGATCGGCCGGATGCCGCACAGGGAGAGGCGTTGCTGCATCCAGTCCGGCGAGGGGGCGACCGTGACGGCGGTCACCACCCTGGCGGAGTATCGCGGGCACAGGGCGGGGTCCGACACGTCGATCCGCACCAGGGACCCGATCCCCTCTTCTCCTTCCGGGAACGACGCGTCCGGCAGTACGACCTTTTCCCCCGTGATGGACGCGACCTCCCGCGCCACGCCCAGGACGCTCAGGCAATCCCCCCGGTTCGGGGTGATCTCCACCTCGAGGAGCCAGTCCGAGAGCCCCAGGGCGTCCGCGAGCGGTTTCCCGGGAAGCGTTTCGGGGCCCAGGATCATGATCCCGGCGGACTCCTCCGCGAGCTTCAGCTCCTGCTCCGAGCAGAGCATCCCCTCCGAGGTTTGCCCGCGGATCTTCGCCTTGCGGATCTCGACGCCGTTGGGCAGTTTCGCGCCGACCCTGGCGAGGGCGACCGCGTCCCCCGCATTCATGTTCCTGGCCCCGCAGACGATCCCGTACTCGGATGTTCCGTCGGTGACCCGGCAGAGGGAGAGACGTTCGGCGTTGGGGTGCGGCCGCATCTCGAGGATCCGGGCGGTCACCACCGCGTCGAGTCCCTCTCCCAGGAACCGGCAGGAGGAGACCTCCACCCCCGCCATCGTGAGCGCCTCCTGGATCTGCCGGGGCGGCAGGCGGGTGTCGATGAACTCCTTCAGCCACCGGTACAGGATCTTCACGGATGCGTCTCCTTCCCCTCGCGGTCAGAACTGCGAGAGGAACCGGATGTCGTTCTCGAAGAAGAGGCGGATGTCGGAGATGCCGTGGCGCAGCATGGCGATGCGCTCCACGCCCATCCCGAAGGCGAAGCCGGTGTACTCCTCCGGGTCATACCCGACGAAGCCGAAGACGGCGGGGTCGACCATTCCCGCGCCGAGGATCTCCAGCCACCCCGTGTCCTTGCAGACCCGGCAGCCGGATCCGCCGCAGATGACGCACCGGATGTCCACCTCGGCGGACGGCTCGGTGAACGGGAAGTAGCTCGGCCGGAAGCGGAGCGGCTTCCCTGGGCCGAACGTCATGCGGCAGAACTCCGTGAGCAGACCTTTCAGGTCCGCGAAGGTGATGTCCCGGTCCACCGCCAGCCCCTCCACCTGGTGGAACATGGGCGAGTGGGTGATGTCGGAGTCGGAGCGGTAGACCGCCCCCGGGGCGATGATCCGCACGGGCGGCCGGGTCTTCTCCATCGTCCGGATCTGGATCGGGGAGGTGTGGGTCCGCAGGACGAGGTCGCCGTCCCGCGACTCCACGTAAAAGGTGTCCTGCATGTCCCGCGCGGGGTGCTCCGGCGGGAAGTTGAGGGCCTCGAAGTTGTAGTAGTCCTTCTCGACGTCCGGCCCCCCCTGCACGGAGAATCCGAGCCGCCGGAACACGGCGATGATGTCGGACATCGTCCGGGAGATGGGGTGCCGGTGGCCGGGCGGAAGCGCCCTTCCGGGAAGCGTGACGTCGAGGCGGTCCCGGCCCTCGCGGGCGAGGCGCTCCCCTTCGCGGATTCCCGCGAGCCGGGAATCGAAGACCGCCTCGAGTTCGGCGCGGACCCGGTTCGCCTCGGCCCCCACGGCCTTCCGTTCCTCCGCGGGCAGGGAGGCGATCCCCTTCAGGATCTCGGAGACGGCCCCCTTCTTGCCGAAGAACCGGCCCTTCGCCGCAAGGAGTTCGCTCTCGGTGCACGCCGCCGCGAGGGCGGCAAGGCCCTCCTCCCGCAGCCGTGCGATCTGCTCGGAGGTTCCGGGCAAGCCCACCCCCCTTACGCCAGGGCGGCCTTGGCTTTTTCGGCTAAGGTCTGGAAGGCCGCGGCGTCGTTCACGGCGAGGTCCGCGAGGATCTTGCGGTCCACCTCGACGCCCGCCTTCTTCAGGCCGAAAAGGAGACGGCTGTAGGAAAGCCCGTTCTCCCGCGCCGCGGCGTTCACGCGGGTGATCCACAGTGCCCGGAACTCCCGCTTCCTCACCCGGCGGTCGCGGTATGCGTACCGGAGGGCGCGGGCTACGGCCTCCTTGGCCGACCGCAGCAATCGGCCGTGGCCGCCCCGGAATCCCTTGGCGAGCTTCAGGACCTTGCGGCGCTTCTTGTGCGAGTGTACCGCTCTCTTTACGCGAGGCATGGCGTGTCCCTTCCGTCCTTTTTCTTCGCCGGTCTACAGGTACGGCAGCAGGCGGCGGATCGACTTCTCGTTCGTCGGGTGGACGAGGGACGACTGCCGCAGCCCCCGCTTCCGTTTCCGGTCCTTGCTGGTCAGGATGTGGCTCTTCCCGGACTTGGCCCGCTTGATCCCGCCGCCTCCGGTCGCACGGAACCGCTTGCTCGCGCCGCGGTTCGATTTCATCTTCGGCATGTCCTATCCCTCCTGTTTCCCTGCCGGCTGGGGCGCGGGAGCCGGCGCCGGCTTGGCGGCCCCTCCCACGGGCTTCTTCTTCGGGGCCGTCGGGGCGACGATGGTCATCATCGTCTTCCCCTCCATCTTCGGCGCGGACTCCACCTTGGAGATGTCCGCGATCGCCTCCACGATGTGCTTGAGCACCTCGAACCCGCTCTGGGACGCGTAGGCCAGCTCCCGCCCCCGGAACCGGACGGTCACCTTGACCTTGTCCCCCTCTTCCAGGAACCGGCGGATGTGCTTGAGCTTCGTGTTCAGGTCGTGCTCCTCGGTCTTGGGCCGGACCTTGATCTCCTTGACCTGGATGACCGTCTGCTTCTTCCGCGCCTCCTGCTCCCGCTTGCTCGTGATGTACTTGAATTTCCCGTAATCCATGATCCGGCACACCGGAGGTGCGGCCATCGGGGCCACCTCCACCAGGTCCAGGTCCATGGCGCGGGCGCGCTGGAGCGCGTCCGGCGTGGTCACCACGCCGAGCTGTTCTCCGTCTGCGCCGACCAGGCGCACCTCCGGCACCTGGATCTGCTCGTTGATTCGGGATTCCTTGGCGATGACGTCCTCCTTTACTTTGCCCGGTTGACCGTTTCCCCGCGCAGCATGTCGAGGAACGCCTCGACGCCCATGGGGGGGAGCTGCTCGCCCCCCCGCCGCCTCGGGGTGACCCGTTGCTGCGCTGCCTCCCGCTCGCCCACGACGAGCGCGTACGGCACCTTGGAAAGCTGGGACTCGCGGACCTTGTAGCCCAGCTTCTCGTTCCGGTAGTCGCCCTCGGCGCGGAATCCCGCCGCCTTCAGGCGCGCCACCACCTCCCGCGCGAAGTCGTTCTGCCTCTCCGTCACGGGCAGCACGTCCGCCTGCACGGGGGCGAGCCACAGCGGGAAGGCGCCCGCGTAATGCTCCACCAGGACGCCGAAGAACCGCTCGAGGGACCCCATCAGGGCGCGGTGGATCATGATCGCACGGTGGGCCGCGCCGTCCTCCCCTATGTAGGACGCGTCGAACCGCTCCGGGTTGTTGAAGTCCACCTGGATCGTGGAGCATTGCCAGGAGCGTCCGAGCATGTCCTTGATCTTGATGTCGATCTTGGGGCCGTAGAACACCCCCTCGCCCGGGTCCACCTCGAAGGGGAGCCCCTTCCGCTCGAGGGCTTTCCGGAGCGCCGCCTCGGCCAGTTCCCAATGCGCCAGTGCGCCCGCGTATTTCTCGGGGCGGGTCGAGAGGTAGATGTCGTACCGGTCGAACCCGAAGGCGCGAAGGACGAACAGGGTGAAATCCAGCAGGGAGAAGATCTCGTCGTCGAGCTGGTCCGGCCGCAGGAACAGGTGCGCATCGTCCTGGGTGAAGCCCCGGACACGGAGCAGTCCGTGCAGCGTACCCGACGGCTCGTACCGGTACACCGTTCCCAGCTCCGCGTACCGGACCGGGAGGTCCCGGTACGACCGCATCCGCGACTTGTAGATCTGGATGTGGAACGGGCAGTTCATCGGCTTGAGCTGGTACTCCTGCCCCTCGATGTCGATGGGGGAGAACATGCTCTGCCGGTAATAGTCCACGTGGCCGCTCACGCGCCAGAGGTCGAGGCGGGCGATGTGGGGGGAGAAGACGTGCTCGTACCCCGCCTTCGCGTGCTCCTCCCGCCAGAAATCCTCCATGACCCGCCGGACCGTTGCGCCCTTCGGGTGCCACAGGATCAGCCCCGGCCCGATCTCGTCGGTGACGCTGAAGAGGTCGAGCTCCTTCCCGATCTTGCGGTGGTCCCGCTTCTTGATCTCCTCGAGGATCCTCAGGTGTTCGTCGAGCTCCTTCCGGGTCGGGAACGCCACGCCGTAGATCCGGGTCAGCATCCGGTTCTTCGAGTCGCCCCGCCAGTACGCCCCCGCCGTGCTCATCAGCTTGAACGCCCCCGCGCGCCCGGAGCTGGGGAGATGCGGTCCGCGGCACAGGTCGAGGAAATTCCCGAGGCGGTACAGGGAGACGGTCTCGTCCGGGATGTCCGCCAGGAGCTCCTCCTTGTACGGCTCCCCGGGGAACATCGCCCGCGCCTGTTCCTTCGTCGCCTCCTCGCGCACGAACGGGATGTCGGCCGAAACGATCTCCCGCATCCGATCCTCGATCCGCACGAGGTCCTCCGGCGTGAAGGGTTCTTCCACGTCGAAGTCGTAGTAGAAGCCGTTTTCGATGGCGGGCCCGATCGTGATGAGGGCGTTCGGGAACAGTTCCTTGACGGCGGCGGCCATCACGTGCGCCGTGCTGTGGCGCACGATCTCCACCCCGTCCGGGTCGGTCGGCACGACCCACTGGACGGGGGCGCCCTCGGGGACGTTGCGCGCGAGGTCCACCACAGCGCCGCCCACCCTTGCGGCGATGGCCACCTTCGCCTTCCCGTCGCGTTTCGCCATCTCGAGCAGCGTCATCCCGTCCTCGTCTCCCGCTCCCGCCGGAAAAATCAAAAAAAACCTCCCCGCGCACCGCCGGGCCGGTGACGTGCCGTCCGGGGGTGCGCCGCTTCCGGGGAGGAAAATGGTGGGCGATACTGGACTTGAACCAGTGACCCCCTGCATGTCAAGCAGGTACTCTAACCATCTGAGCTAATCGCCCGCAGCACGCCGGTCAAGACATTGGAACATATCAGAGCGCCATGGGAAATGTCAACGATTATATGGATGATTTCCCCCCGTAGACCGCGTCGAAGAATCCCCTGGGCGTCGGTTCGAACACCCGGACCTCGGCCCCGGTCTGCCGGGACAGTTCCGCCGGAGTAAGCCCGTCCAGGAACAGGTCCCCCGCGTCGCGCAAGGTCACGGAAGGGACGTACAGGATCCCCCGCACCTTCCCTCCCGCGGCCGCCAGGATGTCGTTCCCCCCGA
>JAGGAJ010000258.1 GCA_017889845.1 Deltaproteobacteria bacterium | reverse complement strand
GAATTCCGGATGGAACCGGAGCAGGGATTTCCCGGGAAGGAGAAACGACCCGGGCGACGGGCAATCTAAATAGAAATACTTTTTCTGGCGAACGCAGGATATAACCCGATAACGCTGCGATGGAACGCGAGGAGGAAAGCAGACCGTGTCAAAGAAAGGAACGAAAGAAACCAATGCTGTTCTGGACAACCACCTGGCCGCCGGGCTACGCGGCGATACCGAGGGCGTACTGAGCGACTTTACCGAGGGCTCCGTCCTTTTCCTCCCTCAGGGGCCGGTTCGGGGGATCGCGGAGTTGCGTGGGTTCTATGGAGCGTTCCTGACAAAGCCCCCTCCGGGGTTCCCGAAGGCGTTCGAGCTCCTCCGACGGGATGTGGATGGCGAGGTCGCATACATCGTTTGGAAAGCCGAGCCGGGGATATTGCTGGCGACAGACACCTTTTTGGTGCGCGACGGGAAAATCATGGTTCAGACTTTCGCGGCGTCCTTTGCCGCCTGACCGGTACGGACTGTAATCCCCGCGGGTAGAAACCATTGGTTCGGGGTCTGGAAGGGAGTTCAGCTGACCCTGCTGACGCTGTATTTCCTTGACCGCAACGGCTCGACATCCGGCAGGGCATTCCCAGGGGCTTCTCCTGCAAGCGAACTGTTGGGGGTATAGATCCGAGGGGAAGCAATGAAGGGGACGCGCAGCAACATAATGACCGCGATTGCCGTGCTGATTCTTGTCGCCGCGCTCCCATCGGCAATCCGCGACACCATCGAGACCGGGCGCCTGTACCTTTTCTCCCGGCAGTTCATAGAGGAACTGCCGCAACGTATTACCGGCCCGGGTCGGTTCCGGTTTATCCTTCAGCCGTCCATAGCGATCCTGATTGGCGTGCGTGGCAGCTTAGCCGATGCCCGCGCGGGCCCTGTCCAACCGCGCGGCGCGATCCTTGCGGCGAGAGTCCGCCAAGTAGACACGGGGAACGGGTCAAAGATGCAAATACGGCGATCCGGCGTGTATTTGACGGGAACACTCCCGGTGTATAGATTCAAGGCTATCCGCCGTCAAGCAGGCGGAGGGCACGACGGGCGATTTCGCTGAAGGAGGCAGTTCATGAAAAAGGATTCCGGTCGCAAGGGAAAACTGAAGGCCAGGCAGTACGAAAAGGAACTGGCCAGGCTGCACGTGGAGGTGGTCAGGCTGCAGGAGTGGGTCAAGGCGAAAGGCGCCAAGGTCTGCATCGTGTTCGAAGGCCGCGATGGCGCCGGCAAGGGCGGTACGATCAAGGCCCTCACCGAGCGCGTGAGCCCGCGGGTGTTCCGCGTCATCGCGCTTCCGTCGCCCACCGAGCGGGAGAAGAGCCAGATGTACGTGCAGCGCTACCTGCCGCATCTGCCGGCGGCCGGCGAAGTGGTGATCTGGGACCGGAGCTGGTACAACCGCGCGGGTGTCGAGCGCGTGATGGGCTTCTGCACCGAGGAGCAGGCGAAGGGGTTCCTCCAGCGGGTGCCGGACTTCGAAAAACTTATGGTCCAAAGCGGCATCATCCTTTTGAAGTACTGGCTGGAGGTGAGCATGGAGGAGCAGACCCGCCGGCTTACGGCGCGCATCGACGACGGCCGCAAGATCTGGAAGCTCTCCCCGATGGACCTGGAGTCGTACAGCCGCTGGTACGACTATTCGCGGGCCCGCGACGAGATGTTCCAGTTTACCGATACGTCGTGGGCGCCGTGGTACGTGGTGAAGTCGGACGACAAGAGGCGCGCGCGCCTGAACCTCATCACCCACCTGTTGAGCAGGATCCCGTACAAGAAGGTGCCGCGCGAGAAGGTCGTGCTGCCGAAGCGGCAGAAGCCGCACGGCTATCGCGAACCGGACTATCCGTTCAAGCTCGTCCCCGAGAATCATTGAGGAGGTGGAGGGTCCGCGGGGATTTCGAATCGGCAAATTGGAGAGTGGGTCCCCGGGTCATCACGACGGATACCGGTTACCGGCCCCCCTTCGCCCGGACCTCCTCCAGGAGTCGCATCGCCTCCGCATTCTCCGGCATCACGGCGACCAGCTCCTCCGCGTACCTCGCCGCCTCCTTCGACCTCCCCCGATCCCGCAGGATCGAGGTCAGCCCAAGGAGGATCTCCCGGTTGTACGGGTTGCGCCGGTACGCCTCCCCGAGGACCAGCTCCGCTACGGCTTCGGGATACCGGCGTTGCCTCGCATGGAGCAGCCCGAGGGCGTGGTGCAGATCCGCCGAATTCGGCGAAACTGTTAACCCCTCCCGAAGGATCTTTTCCCCCTCGTCCTCCCGTTTCCTTTCCCGGTACAGGTCGGCCAGGTTCACGTATGCGGGGACGAACGTCGGGTCGATGCGGATCGCGTCCCGGTAGGCGGCTTCCGCCTTGTCGGGGCGTCCCCGCTGCTGGTAGGCCACCCCGATGTTGATGTGGAAGGGGGCCATGTCCTCGTTGACCCTCTGCGCCCGGATGTAGTCGTCAACCGCCGTGTCCAGGACCGAAATCTGCTCCGGGGACAGCAGGGAGTTCGGCACCGGGGCGAGCGTCCTGGCCGCCTCGAAGCGGACCAGCCGGACGGGATCTTTCAGGAGGGGGTTCGCGAATTGCCAACGCGTATCCGGCTGGAACCCGTCCGTCGCCTCCACCGCCTTTGCCCGCACCAGCGGATCGGGGTCGGAGAGCGCCACCTTCAGCCGGTCCAGGTGGGACGGGCGGGCGAGGTTCCGCAGCAGGGTCAGCGCCGTGGCCCGGACGATCCCTGCCTGGGTGTTGTCGAGAGCGAGGGCCATCAGCCCGTCCCCCGCACCCGGCTTCCCTAGGCGTCCCGCCTGGATCGTCTCCCCGAAGTGGGGGGGGAGCGGCGGGCCCGGGCCGCGCCATTTCTCCACGACCTTCGCCGCCCACGCGGCGCTCTTCCCCTTGTGGCACCGGGTGCATGGGTCGGGCGTCGCGAGTTTCACGGCGAGGTCCGGCCGTGGCACGCGGAAGCTGTGGTCCCGACGCGGGTCCACCACCATGTACTTCTTCGAAACCATGTGGCACTCGATGCAGGCGCCCCCCGTCGAGCCCTGCTTGTGCCGGTGGTGGGAGGATGCGTCGTACGCTTCCGCACGGTGGCACGAGGCGCACACACCATTCCCGGACGCGCGCAGCTTCAGGGAGTGGGGGTCGTGGCAGTCGGAGCAACGGACCCCCGCCCGGTGCATCCGGCTCTGCACGAAAGAGCCGTACTCGTAGACCTCGTCGAGGATCTGCCCGTCCGGATGATAGAGCTCCCGGGTGAGCACCTGGGGGATGTGGGCGTCGAGTAGCGGCGTCCCCTGGATCCAGGGGTCCTGGATCGGGACCACCCGTGCATGGCAGCGGAAGCAGATGTCCGTCTGGGCGGGGGAGGAGAGAGGAGCGGTCCGGCGTGCGATGCGGGCCCCCGGGTCGAGGACCCATTTCCCCTTCGCCGGCTCGGACAGGACCGCGACGAGCCCTTTCGAAGGGTCGCCCTTCCCTCCACGGTTTCCCTCCTTCGCCCAGGCGACGTGGTTCGACCCCGGCCCGTGGCACTCCTCGCAGGCGACGTCGATCTCGAACCAGGTAGTGGCGTAGGCGTCCTTCGACAGGTCGTAGTTCTTCCGCAGCCCCGTCGAGTGGCACCCGGCGCACATGAAGTTCCATGTTTCGGACGGCTTCGTCCAGTGGAGGATGTCGTCGTGGCGGACGAACTCGTCCGGGTAGAGGTGGAACCAGCGCTGGCCCCCCTCCGCCCTCGGCCGGGTGTCCCAGCAGATGGTGAGGGCCTGGAACCGCCCCCGCGGGAAGCGGACCAGGTACTGCTGGAGCGGCCGGACCCCGAAGGTGTAGGCGATCTCGAAATCCTGGAGCGTCCCTTCGGGGCCGTCGGTGCGGACGAAGAACTTCCCGGCCTTTTTATAGAACGTGGAAGTGATCCCGTAGTAGGTGAAGGTGGCGTTGTCGAAGTTTCCCAGTACCGTGTTGTCGGTTGCCTCCTGCATCGCGAGGTCGTGGTCGGACCCGGTCCAGAGGCGATGTTCCTTTTCGTGGCAGGAGGCGCATGCCTGCCGCCCGGCGAACAAGGGGGGAGCGGACGCTTTCCGGGGTGAGCACCCGTCGAGATACAGCCCGATGACCAGTGCCGTAACTACGGCCAGGAAAGAGATTACCCTTGTTGACCCCCGCATCGCCCCCCCGCAGGGAAACGATCGCATGGGAGGGGTTTCCGGGAAATACCCGGCTGCCGAGTATGAGGGGGATCCTGGTGGAGTCCGCTTCTTCTTCGAAATTTATTTCCCCATGGTCCGGAGCCTGTTGCGGAATTGCGCCCGGTCGGGCTCCGGCAGTTCCGCATTGTCCGCCGCCCTCCTGTAGATCTTCTTCGCCTCGTCGGCCTTTCCCTGCTTCTCGTAGATCGTACCGAGCATGACGTAGGCGGGGGAGAACGGCTGGTTCCTGTCCACGATCTTCCGCAGGACGGGGATCGCCTTGGCGGTATCCCCCTTCCGGTCCAGGAAGAACGCGTACGTGTAGCCGTACCGGGGTTCTTCCGGACGCAGGTCGGCTGCTTTCCGGCACCACCGGAGCGCCTCGTCC
>JAGGAJ010000030.1 GCA_017889845.1 Deltaproteobacteria bacterium | reverse complement strand
CTGGCCACTCTCCCGTTCGGCCTCCTCGTGGACCGCCTCCCCGCCCGGCCGATCCTCCTCGCCGGCGGGACGCTGGCGTCGGTTTGCGGCCTCCTGTGTGCGGCGACGAAGAGCTTTCCCCTGCTGGTGGGGGCGAGGTTCCTGCAAGGTGTGCTCGTCCCTTCCCTCACCACGTGCCTCGTCGTCTTCCTCGTCCGCCGCCTGCCGCCGGAGCGGCTGAACGTGGCGATGGGCGCGTACGTGTCCGCTACGGTGGCCGGCGGGCTCGGCGGGCGGCTGCTGGCGGGTTTCATCCATCCGCCGCTCCACTGGAGGTACGCGTTCGTGACCGCGTCCGTGCTGCTGCTGGGGGTGACTCTGGACGCCGCCCGGTGGCTCCCCCGGGACGAGGAACCCCCGGCCGTGGCGGCGGGGGAGGCGGGATTCGCCGCGCTGCTGTCGCGCCGGGACATGCTGCGGATCTTCTCCGTCGGCGCAGCCGCCTTCGGGGCGTTTTCGTCGATCTTCAACTACCTTCCGTTCCACCTCGCGGCTCCCCCGTTCCTCCTGCCGACGCAGTGGATCACGATGTTGTACCTCTCCTATCTCGTCGGCGTGGGGATCGGCCCGGTGGCGGGGCGGATGGGGAACCGGTTCGGGAACGGGGTGACGATGGCGGCGGGGGCCGCGGCGTTCGCGGTGTCCGTCCTGATGTCCCTGGTTCCATCCCTCGTCGCGATCGCGGCGTCGCTGGCGGGCGTGTGCGCCGGCTTCTTCGTCGTGCATTCCTCGGCGGTGGGGGCGCTGAACCGGAAGCTTTCGGGAAGCCGCGGACGGGCGAACTCGCTGTACGTATTCTTCTACTACCTCGGCGGGACGGCGGGGATCACCGCCGCCGGCCATGCCCACCACCGGGCGGGGTGGCCCGGGGTGGTCGCTCTGGTGGCGTGCTTCCTACTGGTGCCCTTCGCCGCCGGCATCCTCGAGGCGCGCGCGGAACGAAAATGTAAGGAAATCTCCGAATCGTCATTTTGATATCCTCCCGACCAGGGTCGGTTCCGGCGCGTAACCGCCGGGGATCTTCCTGGTTTTCATCCGGTTCCTTATGTCAAAACAACGGTTTGAATTAAAGGAGGCCCTCGCGTCCCCTTCCCCCTCATTTTTTCTCCCATCGGGCACATCAATTGCAGTAACTGTTATCAATCTCATCCAAGTGACAGCATCCCGGAAGAATTTCCGAAGTGGGGATCAAGAAGGAAATGACAAATAGTCATTACCGTTCTTGATTTTGTATTGCAGGAAAATCCTCTCTTCGAAAGGGGGCCAAGATTACGCAAATGAGATTCATACCTGTAAAAAGAAATCCGGGAGGTGGGCATGATGAAGTTGGAAAAAATCTTTTCGGGGGTGCAGGCATGATGCATGGTAGCAGGATTCGTCATCAAAGAATTTTTACCGTGTTGTTCTGTTTTCTGGCGCTCGCGGCCTTTGCGGTCTGGGCGCCAGGCGTCCATGCGGAATCCGGATTCTACAGCACGAACTGCGGCGGGTGCCACACGGTCACCTCCACCTGTAACGGGTGCCATGGCCACGGCGTGCACTCAAGCACTGCACAAAACGACTTCAACCTTCGCGCAACGGCCAATAAAGCGACCTATACCCCGGGCGAGGCGATGACCGTCACGCTCATCGGGGGGTACCGGAACGGATGGGTCCGCGCCCTCCTGCGCAATGATGCCGGTGTGATTGTGAGCAGAAGCACACCCGCCGGATCGATGGGTGGTGTAACGACATCGGTATTGCCGTACACGTTCACGCTCACCCCAACAGGAACGACGCTTACCGCGCCGACAACGCCTGGCACATACACCTATATGGCGGCCTGGTACGGAAACAGGTACGATTTGGCGGAGCGGGGGGGGACCACCACCTTCGGACCCAACTGGACGCCCGACCCCACCAATACCAATCACGGCGAAGAGAGGGTTCCCGTCACCTTTACGGTCACCGCGGCGCCCGTGGCCGGTTCTCTGTCGATAACGCCCGCCGGGGGCCTGACCTCCACGGGGACGTTCGGCGGTCCGTTCACCCCGCCGAGCCAGGCGTACCAGCTTTCCAACCCGGGCGGTACCTCGATCAACTGGACGGCGACGAATGCGCCATCGTGGGTGACCGTGTCGCCGGCCAGCGGCACGCTGGCGGCGGGAGCGTCCCCAACGACGGTGACGGTGTCGCTCAATACCAGCGCGAACAGCCTGGCGGCCAGCACCACCCCCTACACCGGCGCGGTGACCTTCACCAACGCCACCAACGGGACAGGAAACACGACGCGGGCGGTGAGCCTGACGGTCACCGACATGCAGGGGGACCCGGCCCTGAACGTGACGGTTACGCCGGAGGACGGCGCGACGGACGTGCCGGTGACCACGGTGATCACCGGCACTTCCACGGATTCAACGGATATTTCAACCGTATTCAACGATACCACGTTCGCCCTTCGGGCGAATTCCACCACCATGAGCACCACACGGGCCGGAGACGAGGAGCATTACAGGCACCGGGACGGAGATGATGACGATTCCGACTGCATCCGGTCGGGAGTCGTCGTCGGGACAATCGCGTACGATGCCGGTCGCACCAACGCGACCTTCACACCCATCTGCAAACTGGCGCACGGCATGACGTACACCGCCACGATCACCCCGGCGGTGTCTGTACAACAGGGGAGCGCGGTCGCCGCCCCCACGAGTTGGTCGTTCACCACCATCGCATCGACACCCGACACGGACGACGACGGGGTCGAGGACGGCGAGGACGACCATCCCGACGACGACGGGGAGGCGACCCCTCCCAAGTCCAAGGGGCATGGAAAGCACAAGATATCCGTCGAGAGATACCCGGGAGCCCGGCTCCGAAACGTCACAGGGATCTCGGACACGCATTCCGGCATCAACCAGGCGGGAAAACCCGCAGGGTACGAGTTCCGCGACGGTCTGGTGGACTATGAGATCCAGGGCGTTCCCACGGGAGGGACGGTCGAGGTGGACCTTACCTTATCGGAACCCGCCCCCGCGGGAATCAAGGTGTACACTGTCGGTCCGGCCGGATTCCAGGAAGTCGTCAAACCATCGATCCAGGGTGATACGTTGACCCTGAAGCTCACCGACGGCGGTGCGGGCGACAGCGACGGCGTGGCCAACGGCGTCATCGTGAATCCTGTCGGCGTGGCGGTCCCTGTCGCTTCCGGCAGCGGGTCGCTGGATCTGTCGAACAGCTCCTCCGGCGGCGGTTGCACCGTCGCACCGGGGAGTGCCTCGGGCGGGGCGGGGGCCGTGGCACCACTGGTCCTGCTCCTGATCGGGATGGCCGTCCGGCGGTTGCGGAAGCCGGGTCGGAAGCAGTAATCCTCCACGGGATAACCGTGGCCTGCAGGGGGGCGGCGCCGGTGCGCCGCCCCCCTTTCCGTTTCCGGGGGCGGCGGGGATCCCCGCCGTGGTTGTTACTTCACCGCCCCCATCGTGAAGCCGGCGACGAAGCGGTCCAAGAAGAAGGTGTAGACCACCGCCACCGGGATGCTGGCGATGAGCGCCCCGGCCATCAGCGGTCCCCACTGGAACACGTCGCCGCGCACGAGCTCCGTCGGCACGCCGATGGAGACGGTCTTCTTCGCCGACACGGAGATGAAGGTCAGGGCGTAGATGAACTCGTGCATCGAGAGGGTGAAGGAGAACACGACGACCGTCAGGATCCCGGAGATCCCCAGGGGAAGGACGACTTTCGTCATCGCCCCGAGCCGGCTCAGCCCGTCGATCATCGCCTGCTCCTCGATGTCCTTGGGGATCGTCTTGAAGAACCCCATGAGCAGCCACGTACAGAACGGGATCGTGAAGGTCGGGTAGACGAGGATCAGGGACCAGAGCGATTCCTGCAGCCCGAAGAAGGAGGCGAACCGGGAGAGCGGGATGAACAGGATCGTCGGGGGGACGAGGTAGGTGAGGAAGATCCCGATCCCCAGCGTCTCTCCCCACCCCCGGGCCCAGCGCGCGAGGGCGTACGCGGCGGGGACGGCGGTGGCGAGGGTGATGACCACCACGGCGAGGCCGACCAGGAGGGTGTTCAGCAGGTACCCGACGAAATGCGTTTCGAAGAACAACAGCCGCAGGTGATCCAGCGTGGGGGGCTCGTTGAACAGGAACGGATTGTTCAGCGGGCTGAACAGGTCGTGGTCTTCCTTGAACGTGGCGATCACCATCCAGTAGAAGGGGAAGGCCCCGAACAGGGCGAACCCCCCGAGGAGCGTGTACAGGCCCCCGCGGCGCGCGATTTTCCCGATGTTCGCCATCAGACCACCTCCGTCCGTCGGGCCATCCGCAGGATGAAGATGGCAACCACGGCCAGTACGGGGAACATGAACAGGGAGATGGCCGCCCCCTGAGCCAGGTCCCCGCCCTCGATTCCCTTGAAGAATGTCCAGGAAGAAAGTACCTGCGTGGTGTGCACCGGCCCGCCCCGCGTTAGGACGTAGACGACGACCAGGTCCGTGAAGGTGAACACCACGCCGAACAGGAATGCGATGCTGACGATCGGGAGGGTGAGGGGGATCGTGATCATCAGCGTCCGGCGCCACGGGGAGGCCCCGTCGACCTCGGCCGCCTCGATGAGGTCCTTGGGGATGGAGCTCAGCCCCGCCAGCTGGATCACCGTGGCGAGCGGAAGGATCCGCCAGACGTTGACGAGGATGACCGACGAAATCGCGAGGCCGGGGATCCCGAGCCAGTACATGTTCGTCTGCCCACCGAAGAGCGAGGAGGCGGTCCCGAGCAGCCCGAGGTATCGCAGCACCCAGTCGGCGGGGCTGAAGATCGAGTCGAACATCCAGAGCCAGCCGATCGTCCCGAGGGAGATCGGCGCGGTCCACGGGAGCATGATGAGGAACCGGACGAGCCACTTCCCACGGAACGGTTTGAGGAGGGCGTTGGCCAGCACCCGAGACAGGACGATGACGATCGTCTGGGAGAGGAGGGTGAACACGAAGGTGTTCCGCAAGGCGAGCCGGAAGACGGGGTCCGCAAGTGCCGCCCGGAAATTCTGAAAACCGATGAGCCGAAGCCCGGGGTCCCCCGTGGTGGCGTCGCTCAAGGAGTACAGGAGGGCCAGGACGAAGGGCGCCCCGATCATCGCCGCGATGTAGAAAACCGCCGGGGCGATCAGCAGCTTCGCGAGCGCCCCTTCCCGGTCGAGGATCCCTCCGCGGTCGGCGTTCGCCAACGGTGTAGGGTTCGAGGGGGAGGTCACGTCGATTCACCCGAAAAAGCCAGCCCGCTCTTCCGGTGGAACCGCCGAAGGTCCCTGCGGGCCACTGCGAACGGGTACGTCTTTCCCGTCTCGAGGGGAAGTGTCAGGGACCCGGGAAGCCGCGACACGACGTGGCGCGCGTGGGATTTCTCCCCCACGTTGCCGTACACGAGCCGTTCCGCGCCGAGGTATTCGGTATACGTCACCTCGAACGGGAAGGTGACCACGCCTTCCGATCCTTCCACTGCGTCGACCGGCCGGAACGTCTCGGGTCGGAATCCCAAAAGGACGTCCTCCTGCTCGAGGAGATTCATGGGCGGGGATCCGACGAAGGTCGCCACGAACGTGTCGGCGGGCCACTGGTAGATCTCCAGGGGCGTGCCCACCTGCCGCACCTTTCCCTGGTTCATCACCACGATCCGGTCGCCGAGCCCCATCGCCTCCACCTGGTCGTGGGTGACGTAGATCGTGGTGACACCCGCCCGCCGCTGGAACTGCCGCAGTTCCTCCCGCGCGGAGGCCCGCAGGAGCGCATCCAGGTTGGACAGCGGCTCGTCGAGGAGGAAGACGCTGGGCTCCCGGACCATGGCGCGTGCAAGCGCGACGCGCTGCCGCTCCCCGCCCGACAGCTCGCGGGGCTTTCGGTCGAGGAGGCGTCCGATCTTGAACATCCCTGCGGCCCACTCGACTTTCCTGCGGACCGCCTCTTCGTCCACCCCCCGGGCGCGGAGGGGGAAAGCGATGTTTTTGTAGACGGTCATGTGAGGGTAGAGGGCGTAGCTCTGGAACACCATGGCGATGTTGCGCATCCGCGGCGGTAGGTGCGTGACCACCCGCTCGTCGATCACGAGAACGCCGGATGTGGGCTCCTCGATCCCCGCGATCATCCGGAGCAGCGTGGTCTTCCCGCACCCCGAGGGCCCGAGGAGAACCAGGAATTCCCCCTCGCGGGTCGCGAGGTCCACGTGGTCGACGGCCCGTACTGCCCCGAAATGCTTCGATATCGCACGGATCTCAACACGCCCCATGGCCGTCGCTGCCTTCCGTGTCTTAGGGATGTGCCCGGGGGGCGGCGATGGCCCGCCGCTCCCCGGGCAGGATTGACTTTAGGTTTTCCCCCCGACAAGCCCCTTCTGCCGCCACTTGGCGAAGATGGTCTTGGTCAGGAGCTCTGCCTGCTCCACCGCCGTCTGGGGAGCCATCCCCCGCGCGGCGTTGGCCATCATGTTCGGGAGGACGAAGGTTGCGAACACCTCCCCTTCCGCAGGATTGGCCGGTCCGGGGTACCCGATGTTGGTGCTCCACTTCTCCGCGTCCTTGAGGACGGCGAGCTTTCCCTTATCCTCCCCGGGGAGGGCGAACGGGTCGCTCGAGAACCAGGCGTTGTGAAGGTCGCGCAACTTCTTCGCGCCTTTCACGGCAGTGTAGCCGCGGTTCCCGGAGGGGATGGGTGCGTCGAAGAAAGCCGGCGAGTTGTACAGCTCGCTGGCGTACATCGCCTGGTCGTAATTCTCCACCAGGTGGAGGAGGAACTTCTTCGATGAGTCGACGTTCTTCGAGTATTTGGGGATGATGTACCCGTAGATCACGTGCTCGCTGTGGAACCCGGTGCCGCGGGGCCCCTTGAGCGCCGGGGTGAAGTAAATGTCCTTGGCGATCTCCGGGACCTCCTTCTGCGCCGAGCGATAAGCGGAGATGGAGTTGAGGATGTAGGAGGCGCGGCCGGCGATCAGCGCCTGGTTGTTGGAGACGGCGGTCCAGGCGAAGACTTCCGGGACCATCGACTCCTTGAACAGTCGCGCCATGTAAGCGGTGGCCTCCACGGTCTTCGGGTTGTTGAGGACCACGTTCTCGTTCTCGTCCTGTATGCTGGTGTCGTAGGACCACAGCAGCGCCCGGGCCGCCATGTTCGAGTCGAGCTCCTGGGACAGGCCGATGCCGAGCTGGATCCCCTGCTCCTTCTTGATCTTCCCGCCGTAGGCGATCAGGTCCTCCCAGACCACCGGACCGTCCCCCTTGCCGGCCTTCTCCCACAGGCTCTTCCGGTAGCAGCCGGGGTCGATCGTCCAGCCGGGGCAGAAGCTGTAGAAGTAATTCGTGTTCGGGTTGTAGGAGGTCCTCCGACAGAGGGGGTGTTGCTTTCCGAACCGTTTTTCTGCTTCCTGTACCACGTCGGCCATGTTGAGTACGCTCGGCTCGAACTGGGATGTAGGCTGGATCCATTCGATCAGGTCGTGACCCTGGCCCGCCGCGACCTCGGCGGCCGTGCGCGACGGGATCTCGGCCAGGTTGATGTGGTCGACGGTGACGGCGACGCCGTTGGCCTCGCCCCACTTCTTCGCGAACCCGTCGTACCACTCCTTGTCGAACCGGGGGACGAAGTGGGACCACACGAGGATCTTCAGCTCCTTCGAGGCCCCCCGGGCCTGCCTCGGGATGAAGATCGTGGGGGCGACCCCCGCCGCGACCACCCCGAGTCCCGCGGCCTTCACGAACTCGCGCCGCGTGATCTGTCTCCGTTTCGCCATCTTCTCTCCCTCCTTCCCCGGCGTGCGGTCACCCGCGCGCCGGCCCCTGGGTTACCGTCCCTCGTCTTTCCTCGCTCTTTGCTGGAATACTCCTTGAATCCGGCTACTTTTCCGCCGGCGCGAAAGTATGCGGTATGATGCATTACACCATCGGAACGATGTACGGTCAAGGCGGCGGTGGCGAATCGTAAAACGGGTTTATACTTGCCATTGCGGGTGCGATGGGACCACTCGGGAGAGAGGGGATGCCAGGCATGGGGACGATCGTCCACACGTCCCGGATCGCGATCGTCCGGGAAAAGGGCCCGACGCGGATCGCGCGGATCGAGGGATTCCCGGAGCCGGTGTATTACGGCGTCCACGGGGGGATCAAGAAGTTCTACAAGGTCGAGCCCGAGAAGGAGCACGCCGCGACGCTGGACCACATCGTCGGCGCCGTATCGGCCTGAATGATGGGGACACTGGCCACGGTGCTGGCCGGCAGGAAGATCCCCACGTTCGGCGACCGGTTCCGGGCGGACGCCGAAGGGGACATCGAGGACGTGAACGGGGTGATGCGGATCACCCGGATCCGGGTGCGATACACGCTGAAGGCCCCCCCGGGGAAGGGGTCCGAGGCGATGGAGGCGATGCGGATATACCTGACGCAATGCCCGGCGGCGATGAGCGTCCGGGAGTGCATCGCCCTCGAGGACTCGCTGGACGTTTCGGAATTGCCGGAGTAGGGGAATGCCGTCGCTGCTGCCGCACAAGGACGTGGCACCCCGCCTGCACCCGACCGTTTTCGTCGCGGCAGGGGCGAGGATCATCGGCGACGTGGAGGTCGGGGAATCTTCCAGCGTCTGGTTCAACGCGGTGATCCGGGGCGACATCCTCCCGATCCGCATCGGGAGGCGGACGAATATCCAGGACGGCTGCATCCTCCACACGAAGGACGGATTTCCCCTGACGGTGGGGGACGAGGTGACGTTCGGCCACGCGGCGATCGCCCACGGCTGCACGATCGGGGAGCTGTGCCTCCTCGGCATCGGCTGCATCGTCCTCGACGGGGCCGTGATCGGGCGGGGGAGCGTGATCGGCTCCGGGGCGGTGGTGCCCCCGGGGACGGCCGTCCCGCCGCACTCGCTGGTGATGGGCGTGCCCGGCAAGGTGGTGAAGGACCTCGGGCCGGATTCCGGGGAGAGGAACCGGGCCTTCTCCGACAGCTACGTGAGGTACGCGCTCTCGTACCTCGGACAGGGGGGGTGATGGACCGCGTCGAGGAGATCTTCCGGGAGGACCGGCTGATCCAGGATTTCGGGATGAAGCTCCTCGAGGGCCGGGAAGGGTACGCGAAGGTCTCGGTGACGGTTTCGGAGCGGTTCCTGAACGCCCACCGCATCGGCCACGGCGTCCTGCTGTTCGCCGTCGCCGACGCCGCCTTCGCCCTGTCAGTGAACGCCGCCGTCGACGCGGTGGGGGTCCAGTGGAGCCTGAACGTTTTCCGCGCGGCGAAGTCCGGCGAAACGGTGATCGGCGAGTCCCGGATCATCCACAAGGGACGCCAGTCGATGGTATGCGAGCTCGTCGTCACCGCAGGCGACGGCCGCCTGCTGGCGAAGGGGCAGTCCACCGCGCTCCCCGTCTCCCGGGAGGCGTACCACACCGGAACGGGGAAGAAGGGCGGCTGATCACGCCCCCGGCGCCGGTTTCCTCTTCACGAACCGCCAGAAACGGTCCTCCGCCCGCTCGAACCGCTCGCGGAAGGAGCGGAAGAGGGCGAGGTTTCCCAGGTCGTCGAAGAAGGAGTACGCCACGGGTGTGAGGACCAGGGTGAGGAGCAGCGACAGCGCCTGCCCCCCGATGATGACCTTCGCCATCGACGCCCGGGACGCCGCCCCGGGCCCCTTCCCCAGGGCGATGGGGACCATCGCCGCGATCAGGGTGATGGTGGTCATCAGGATCGGCCGCAGCCGCGCGGCGTTCGCCTCCAGGATCGCCTGGTCCCGAGGCATGCCGGTGGCGCGGAGCGTGTTCGAGTAGTCCACCTGCAGGATCCCGTTCTTCTTGACGATCCCGAACAGCAGGAACAGCCCGAGGATGCTGTAGATGTTCAGCGACTCCTGGAGCACGACGAGGGAGAGCAGGGCGAACGGGATCGAGATCGGCAGCGCGAGCATGATCGAGACGGGGTGCAGGAAGCTCTCGAACTGCGCCGCCAGCACCATGTACATGAAGATGATCGAGAGGAGCAGGGCGACGAGGAAGCTCGACAGCGTCTCCTGCATCGTCTTCGCACGGCCGAAGAACTCGATCTGGTAATCCGCCGGCAGGTCCATGCGGTCCACGATGTTCCGCACGTGCTCCGAGGCGGCGCCCAGCGGCAACCCGTCCAGGTTGGCGGAGATCGTCACCTGGCGCTGCCGCGTGGCCCGGTCGATCTGCGCGGGCCCCATCTCCGGCGAGAGCCCCGCCACGTCCCGGATTCGCACCTTCCCCAGCTTCGACGAGGGGACGGGAAGGTTCGACACCTCCGGGATGGAGGAGCGATACGGTAGATCGGCGCGGAGCCACACGTCGTACTGGTCGGCCCCCTCCCGGTACTTGCTCACCTTTTCCCCGCCCACGAAGACGTTGAGGGACGAGGCGACGTTCTGCACCTGAACCCCTAAATCCGACGCCTTCTTGCGGTCGACGTAGACGCGCACTTCCGGCTTGCGGTTCGACAGGGAGGTGTCCACGTCCACCATTCCCTTGATCTTCCGCATCTCCGCCACGATCCGGTCCCCGTACTCCTGCAGCTTCGTAAGGTCGGGACCCCGGAGGAAGAAAGTCAGCGGCGTCGCCCGGATGCCGCCGCCCCGGCCCAGGGCCGAGATGTTCTGGACGGAGGGGCGCAGGGCCGGGTATTTCGCCATCGCCTGCCGCACGTCCTTCATGATGTCGAACTGGGAGAACTTCCTCTCGTCGATGTTCAACGTGCGGACGTAGATCGTCCCCTGGGTCACGTCCCCTTCCGCCACGTCGCCGATCTGCGCGAGGAGGTGCTTGACCCCCCGCACCTTCCGGACGTCCGCTTCCACCTCCCGGAAGACCGCGTCGGCCGCCTCCAGGGAGTACCCCTCCGGCATCTGGATGTAGATCTCGAACTCGCTCTGGTCGTCGAACGGGATGAAGTCCTTCCCCACCAGCCCGATCAGGGGGACGGTCGAGAGGACGACGGCCAGCGCGACGAGGCCGACCACCCACCGGTGGGCGAGGGACCACCGCAGGATGGCGAGGTAGGTGCCGGTCGTGGTCCGCGCGAACCAGTTCTCCTTCGAGGAAGCCTTGCCCCCGTGCTCCCCGGCGCGCTGCACCTTCAGGAACCGGGAGGAGAGCATCGGCGTCAGGGTAAAGGAGACGAACCAGGAGAACAGGATCGCGAACGCGACGGTGATCCCGTAGGAGTGGAAGAAGCGCCCGACCGTTCCCGCCATGAACGCCACCGGCAGGAAGATGACCACCAGGGACAGGGTGGTGGCGGAGACCGCCAGCCCGATCTCGCCGGTGGCCTCTACGGCCGCGACCCGGGGCGGGGACCCCTTCTCCTCCACGTGCCGGAAGATGTTCTCCAGGACGACGATCGCGTCATCGATGACGATCCCCACCGACAGCGTAAGCGCCAGCAGGGTGATGTTGTTCAGCGTGAAGCCGAAGGCGCGGATGATCGTGAACGTGGCCACGATCGACGCGGGGATGGCGACCGAGGCGATCAGCGTCGTGCGCCAGTCGCGCATGAAGAGGAGGACGACCAGGGATGTCAGGAGCGCCCCCAGGAGCAGGTGGGTCTGCACCTCGCGGATCGACCGCAGGATGAAGACCGACTGGTCCCGGATGGGGTCGATGCGGATGTCCGCCGGCAGCGTCTTCCCGAGCAGCGCCAGGCGGTCCTTGACCTTGCGGATGACCTCGATCGTGTTCGTCCCGGACTGCTTCTGGATGACCAGGTTGACGGAGGGGTGCCCGTCGAAACGCGCCAGGGATCGCGCCTCCTCCTCCCCGTTCTCGACCCACCCGATGTCCCGGACCATGATGGGACGCCCGCCGATGTTCGCGACGATCAGCTGCTGGAAATCCTCGACCGACGGCATCCGCCCCATCGTCCGCAGGACCAGTTCCCGGGTGCCCGTTTCCACGCGGCCCCCCGGGATCTCCAGGTTCTGCGCCTGCAGCGCGGCTTTGACCTGCGGGACGGACAGCCCGAACGCCTCCATCCGGGAGGGGTTCACGTAGACGTTCACGGCGCGCTTCCGCCCGCCGACGATGCTCACCGCCCCGACGCCGTTGACCGTCTCCAGGACCTGCTTGACCTGGTCGTCGGCGATCTTCGTGATCTCCCGCATGTCGCGGGACCCCGAAACGGCGATCGTCATGACGGGGGCGGCGTCGATGTCGAACTTGACGATGACGGGCGGGTCGGTTCCTTCGGGGAGGTTCTTGATGATGGTGGCCACGCGGTCGCGGACGTCCTGCGCCGCTTCCTCGCCCTTCTTCTCGAGGAGGAACCGGATGACGACCGCGGAGACCCCCTCGCGGGAGGTGGAGCGCAGTTCGTCGATCCCGGAAACGGTGTTGACCGCCTCCTCGATCGGTTTGGTGATGGTGGTCTCGATCTCCTCCGGGCTCGCCCCCGCGAGCGTCGTGGTGACCGTGACGATGGGGATGTCGATGTTGGGGAAGAGGTCCACCCCCAGGCCTTTCCAGGATGCGATCCCCACCACCACCAGGAGTCCCACGAGCATGGTGGCGAAAACGGGGCGGCGGACGCAGATCTCGGAGATCTTCATTTCCGTTCACCCGCCTCGACCCGCACGCGGGACCCCTCGACGAGCTTGCCGGTGTGGGAGACCGCGACCTGCTGGCCCGCCGCGACCCCCTCCACGACCTCCACCCGCTCCCCGAGGTCGTCCCCCAGTTTCACCCGGCGCTCCCTGGCCACGTTGTTGTCGATGACGAACACCTTCTCGATCCCCGCGAACGTCACCACGGCCTGCTTCGGGATGCTGACACCCTCCGGGTCCACGCGCAGGAGGATGGCGGCCTTCCCGAAGGAGCCGGATTTCAGCGCCCGGTCGTCGTTGGGGTAGGTCGCCTCGACCTGGATCGCCCGGTTCGCCGGGTTGGAGGCGGGGGAGATGCGCCGCAGCGCGCCGCGGAACGTCTTCCCGGGCTGGCTGTCCACCGAGAGGTCCACCGGGAGGCCGGATTTCAGGGACGTGGCGTACGCTTCGGAGACTTCCCCGAGGAGCCGGATCGGGTGGTCGTCCACGATCCGGAACAGCGGCGTTCCCACCTTGACGTACTCCCCCGTGGAGATCAGGCGCGCCTCGATGAATCCCTCGATGGGGCTCTTCAGGAGGGTGTCGCGCAGCTTCTTCTCTGCCAGCCCCGCCTGCGCCCGCTTGGCGCGCAGCGTGGCGAGGAGCGTGTTCGCCTCCTCCCGGGCGGCGCGGACGTTCGCCTCCGACACGAGGAAACGGGCTTCGGCGTCGTCCACGTCCTTCATCGCGATCAGGTTCTTCACCGCGAGGTCCTTCCGCCGTTCCAGATCCTTCCGGGCGTTGTCGTACTCCGCCAGCGC
>JAGGAJ010000257.1 GCA_017889845.1 Deltaproteobacteria bacterium | reverse complement strand
GACCTCGAGAAGGACGAGGAGGAGCGGAGGAAGCCCGGTGGCTGAGGCGCCCACGGGAGCCCCGCCCGCCGGGGAGTCCCCGGGGGGACTGTCGCTCCGGTCGCTGGAGGGGAAGATCCTTCTCTCCGCCGCCCTGATCCTCGGAGGGGTGGCGGCGGCGTGGGCCGCCGGCGCGGCGCGCGCCACCATGATCTTCGGCGCGGCGTGCGGTGCCGCCATCGCCTGGGGGAACTTCTTCCTCATCCGGAAGATCCTGGAGAGGGCGTTCTCGGGCGGGGGTACGGTGAACAAGGGGTTCATCGTCCAGTACGTCCTGAAGTTCCTCGGGCTGGTCGGTATCGTTTTCCTCGTCGTGTGGTCCGGCTGGTTCGACGTCCTGGGGTTTCTGCTCGGGCTCACGGCGCTTTTCCTTGGGGTCCTGCTGGAGGCGCTGGCCCGGTCGTTCCGGAAGGCGGCGTGAACGGTTCGATATCGAGGGGGTTGCGGCGATGAGCAAGTGGATCCTGGGACTTCTCGCGACGGCCACCCTGCCGGCGACGGCGATGGCGGCCGGCGGGGGGGGGCACGGCTTCTCCTGGTTCATGATCCTCCCGGGAGGGGAGCAGTATTACTACTTCTACGCCGCCCTCTTCATCGCCCTGTTCCTCGTGGTCGGGTCGGCCCTCGTCGTGGGGAGCCGCCGGACGGAGGACATGGTGATCCCCGACCCCCGCTTCACGCTGCGCAACCTGTTCGAGCTGATCCTCGGCTTCCTCTCCCAGCTGGCGGAGGACATCATCGGGCACCACTCGAAGAAGTACGTCCCCCTCCTCGGCAGCTGCTTCCTCTTCATCCTGTTCATGAACCTCCTCGGGCTCATCCCGGGGTTCCTCCCCCCGACGCAGAAGATGAACATCACCGTCGGCCTGGCCGTGACGATCTTCCTGTCGACCCACTACTTCGGCGTACGGGAGAACGGGATCGCCTACTTCAAGCACTTCCTCGGGCCCGTGTGGTGGATGGCGCCGATCATGCTCCCCATCGAGATCATCTCCCACCTGGCGCGGCCGATGTCCCTCTCGCTGCGTCTCTTCGGGAACATCACGGGGGACCACGCGGTGGTGGCCGGCTTCATGGCGTTGATCCCGGTCCTCGTCCCGTCGGTCTTCATGGGCCTCGGGCTCTTCGTCTCGTTCATGCAGGCGTTCATCTTCACCGTGCTCTCCATGATCTACATCTCGGGCGCCGTGGCGCACGGCGAGGACCACTAGGGGACCGGCAAGGCATCAACTCCGGCGGACGGGCGGGACCGGTCGCCGGGATAACAATCCGAAAGGGGGAAACCCAATGTTCCGCAGAGTCACTTTCTCTCTCCTCGTCGCCCTGCTCTTCGTGGCGGTGGCGTCGGTGGCTATGGCGGCGGAGGGCGCTCCGGCCGCGGGCGGGGAATCGAACGTGAAGGCCGTCATCGCCCTGGCGGCAGGGTTCGGGATCGCGATCGCGGCGTTCGGCGGCGCGATGGGGCAGGGCAGGGCCATCGCGGCCGGGCTGGAGGGGATCGCGCGCAACCCCTCCGCGCAGAACAAGATCTTCATCCCGATGATCGTCGGGCTCGCGCTGATCGAGTCCCTCGTCATCTACGCGCTGGTCATCGCGTTCGTGCTCGTCGGGAAACTGTAAGCCGGCGGACGGGGGAAACAGATCGTTCGAAGAGGGCTCCTTCGGGGGCCCTTTTCATTGGAGCCGCAACGGGGTCGTGCGGCTCTGCCTCCGGTGAAGGGAACGGGCGGGTTACGGGGTGATCGTCACCGTGAGGGAGTCGGAGTAGGATCCCACGGACACGTCCTGCCCGGCCGGGATCCGGCCGTAGATCGTGGTGACCACCGGACGGTTCTTCGTGACGTTCTTCAGGAGGACCGTCGACGTCCCCGCGGCCCCGTCCCCCCAGACCGTGCTCCTCCCGGCGTTTACGAAAAGGTTGTAGTTCAGCCGGTCCGAAGAGGAAGCGCTGCGCATCTGCCGCGGGATGAAGGCGCCGGATGTCCCGCTGGGACCTATCGCAATGACCACGTCCGGCGGCGGCGACTGGTCGCACGCAACGGTGACCGTTCCCGTGGAGTCCCGGGGGGTCGCCACGAATACGTCGTAGGCGCCGAAGTTGACGCCCGTTGCCGTCACCGTGCAGGCGGCACCCGCCTCGCCGGCCAGGAACAGACAGAGGAGGACAGCAAGGCATCTTGCGGTACTACTCAATAGTGAACCCTCCAAGGTCGACGATCGTCTCCTCCGACTCCGGCACCTTCAGCGCGAACCCGTATTTTCTCCCTTCGTGTTCGAAGGTGGCGTCGTATGTCCCGGGCGGGAGATTCTCGAGGTAGAACTCCCCGCCCTTCCCCGTCGGGAAGGAGAGCTCCTTCCCGTCCGCCATCATCCGGATCTCATGATACTCTACCGGGCGGATCGTCCCGTCCACCTTTACACCCAGCTTCCCGGTGACGGCCCGGTATTTCCTCGCGTCGAAGCGGATGAC
>JAGGAJ010000256.1 GCA_017889845.1 Deltaproteobacteria bacterium | reverse complement strand
CGGGGCGGCATGGAGGGGGGACTGCGGGATGTGCGCGACAAGCGTCATGGGCGCTGGCGGCGTGGCCGCCCGTTTGCGAATGGTCAGGCTTCATTCTACGCCCGCCCACGATTGCCGGGGGACAGGGAAAATGGCGGATTCCCGCTAAAGATTCCGGGGAATCCTTCCGATAACGAGAACCGGGACCATATGGCCGCCGCAACTACCGCCTGCCCGAACGGTCGGGCGTTTCCGGAAAGGAGCATTCCTTGAAGAAATCCCGGCATACCCGCCAGCGGGGGGTCATCCTCGACATCCTCCGCTCGGACGTCGTGCACCTCACCGCCGAGGAGGTGTATCAGAAAGCGCGAAAGGCGCTGCCGGGCATCAGCCTGGGCACCGTCTACAGGAACCTGAACTTCCTCTGCGCCCAGGGACTGGCCCGGGAAGTCCGCAACGGGGAGGCCGGGTGCGCCCGGTTCGAGGCAGCGAGGGACCCACACGCCCATTTTCACTGCAGGGGATGCCAGGTGGTCCGGGACATCCCGTTTCCCGAGGGGTTGCGGGAAACACGGTGGGAAGGCGTGGGCCCCATCGCGGCGGTTTTCCGCCTCGATCTCCACGTCGTCGGCGAGTGCGCCGACTGTTCCCCCACGGCGTAGCGTCCCACGTTCTGCGGATGGACAAAAGCCCGCAGGGGTTCCCCCCGGCGGGCTTCTTCTTTCCGGCGGCAGCGCGTCTCTCAGCCGGGCTTCCGGAAAATCTCCAGGTCGATGGTGATGTCGACGTCGTCGCCCACGGTGACCCCGCCGGCCTCCAGCACCTTCTGCCAGGTCAGGCCGAAATCCTTCCTGTTGATCTTCGTGGTGGCCGAGCCTCCGACGCGTGTGTTCCCCTGCGGATCCTTGATCGCCGGCGTCGGCCCCTCGACGTCGAGGACCGCCTCCCTGGTCACCCCCTTGATGGTCAGGTCCCCGGTCACCTTCAGCCTTCCGTCCCCGGCCTTTTCCACCTTCTTCGACTTGAATGTGATGGCCGGGTATTTCGCCACGTCGAGGAAGTCGGGGCTGCGCAGGTGCTCGTCCCGCTTCGCGACCCGGGTGTTGATCGACGCCGCCTCGATCGTGATGTCCGCCGTCGACTTCGTCACGTCCGACTCGTCGTAGGTGATCATTCCCGTGAACTTTTCAAAGTCCCCCCGGACGTGGGAGACCATCAGGTGCCGCACCTTGAAGTGCACGCCGGTGTGCGCCGGGTCGAACTCCCAGGGGGCCGCAAGGACCAGACCCGGCACCGCAAGACAGAAAACCACCGTAAAGACAGCCGGTTTCCTCATTGGTTCCTCCTCGTTGCAGCCTCGGCTGAATCCGTCATGCCGTATAGATTCCATTCCCCGGGGGGCGGATGCGGCAACCCGGAAAGTTCCCGGTATTGCCGGCCCGTCCCGAAACGCATGAAGGTCCCCGGACTTCTTTCCGATAAAAGAGCGGAGATACCGCCGCGCGCGATGCGGCGGTCCCCCCGGTTGAAGGAGGATGGATGAAGTGTCCGATCGTCGCCACCGTGATGCACGGGCGGGGCCATCAGTACCGGGTCCGGGAACCTCGCTCCCGGTCGGGGATTTGAGGTCGCCGCGATGAACTGGATCCTGCTGGCCCTCCTGCCCATCGGTCTGGCGGCCGGCGCAGCAGCCGGGGTCTTGTGGGAGCGTTCGTCCACCGCGCGGGACCGGCGGGCCATGGATGACGGCCAGGTTGGAGACGACGGCCGGACCGGTCCGGCCGTCGCGGAGCCGGAGCGCGTCCGGCCGACGGAGGTGGGACGGCACCCCGCGGAGGAGGAGCGCGCACGCCTGGCGATGGCGGTGGAGCAGGCCGGGGAGTCGATCGTCGTCACCGACACGGACGGCACGATCCGGTACGTCAACCCCGCCTTCGAACGGGTTACCGGCTACCGCCGGGAAGAGGTGCTGGGGAAGAACCCGAGGGTGCTGAAGAGCGGGCGCCAGCCGGAGGCGTTCTACCGGGAACTCTGGGACGTCCTCACCCGCGGACGGACGTGGCGGGGCCACTTCGTCAACCGGAGAAAGGACGGGACGCTCTTCGAGGAGGAGGCTGTGATCTCCCCGGTTCGCGACGCCTCCGGCGGGGTGGTCAACTACGTTGCGGTGAAGCGGGACGTGACCGATGAGCGGCGAAAGGAGGAGCAGGTCCGCAGATTCCAGCGGATGGAGGCGGTGGCCAAGCTGGCCGGCGGAATCGCCCACGACTTCAACAACCTCCTCACCGCGGTGATCGGGTACGCCGACCTCCTGATTCTCCAGCTCCCGGACGATGGCCATCACCGGCGGCACGCGGAAGAGATCAAGCGGGCGGGTGCGCGCGCCGCGAACCTCACGCGCCAGCTCCTCGCATTCAGCCGCCAGCAGGTGCTGCAGCCGCGGGAACTCGGTTTGAACGAGGTCCTGTCCGGCATGGAAACCACCCTGCGGAGGATCCTCGGGGACCGGATCGAGCTGTCGATCCTGCACGGCGA
>JAGGAJ010000255.1 GCA_017889845.1 Deltaproteobacteria bacterium | reverse complement strand
CAGCGCCGTGTCGATCTACTACTACCTGCGCATCGTGGTCTACATGTACATGCTGCCGGCTCCCGGCGAGGTCCCGGTCCCGCGCCCCCCCCGCATCGCCTTCTCCCTGGCGCTGTGCGCCTCCGCGGCGGTCGTGCTCGTCCTCGGCATCGTCCCCCGCGCGATGCTCGAGTTCGCCGAGCGCTCCATCCTCTCCCTCCTGATGTAGCCTCACCTCGCGGGGTTCCTCGTGCCCCCTGGCATTTTCCAGCGGGGGTACCCCAGCGGCGCGAAGCTCGTATTGGGGCGGGGGGCTTCCTCTTCCGCTACGCTCGCGACCTCCGCCCGCTCGCTGCCATTCCGCTCGACGCAATCTTTGCCTTCGCTCCATAGGCCGCTTCAGAGGAACCCCCCGCTACGTCACCCCGCGCCAACTAGCTCCCTGCCCCTCGGTCAACCCGTCGCTTTCCCGTTGAAGTGACCACATTCGTGCTATGATGTGGTCACCGGTAGTTTCCCCGTGCACGCACAGGGGACCGGTATGGGGGGGCGATGATCTCTGTCGGCGTTCGGGAATTGAAGGCCCGGCTGAGCAGGTACGTTGGGATCGCCCGGGGCGGGGAGGAGGTCGTCGTGACGGCGCGCGGGCGGGAGGTGGCGATTCTCGTTCCGGTCACGAAGGGACGCATGGCCCTCCTGCGGCTTTCGGAAGACGGGGAGGCACGGATGCCCAGGGGGAAGCCGAAAGGCGCGCGGGGCGTGAAGGTCAAGGGGAAGCCGGTGGCAAATACGGTTCTCGAGGGCCGCAGGTGATCCTCTTTCTCGACACGAGCGCGCTGGTCAAACTCTATGTCGAGGAGGTCCATTCGGCCGCCGTCCGGGAGCGGGTCGATGAGGCGGAAATCGTCGCCGCCTGCCGGGTGGCCTATCCCGAGGCGGTTTCCGCCCTGAACCGGCGGATGCGTGCGGGCGATCTCTCGAAGGGCGCTTACGGCATCGCGTCCCGGGCGTTGCGGCGGGACTGGGACCGGCTCGCGGTCGTCGATTTCCGGGAGGTCGAGGCGGGGCGGCTGGCCGCGAAATACGGCCTTCGGGGATTCGACGCGATCCACCTTTCCGCAGCGGTGGCTATCGCTTCCGCACCGGCCGGACCGGATGTCCTCTTTTCCTCCTTCGACGCCGTCCTTAACCACGCCGCTGCCGCAGAACGGTTGCAGGTCTTCTGAAAGGGAGGAACCGGGGCACGCGCCGGCGGTACTCCCGGTACGCTTCCCCGTACCTTCGCTCCATCCGCCGTTCCTCGAAAAACGTCCCGACGTAGAAGTAGGCGACGACCGCCGCGGCCGACGCGAGGGAGTTCTGCGTCTGGGTGGGATGAAACGCGAGGATCAGCGAGCACCCCAGGTAGAGCGGGTGGCGGACGACGGCATACGCCTTCCCCGTGAAGAGCGGCCCCGGGCCCTCCGGCGCTTCGCCCCGTAGGTGCCGCAGCAACTGGCGCAGGCCGACGAACTCCAGGAAGTCCCACGGGGTCCAAAGGAGCAGGGCGGCGCCCGCAAGCTGGACCGCGTGGAAGGCGATGCGCCCCCATCCGCCGAGCCGGTAGAGCGGGGCGTCGGGAAGGGACCGGACGTAGAGCAGGGCGGCACCCGTCGCCGCCGCGGAGTACGCCGTGAACAGGAGGCGGTGGAAGGCGGCGAACCCGCGCTCCCCCATCGCCCGCCGTGCCGTCCGTTCGTATCCTTCCGAGACCGTCAGGCTGTGGAAGACCGCGAAGGCGGCCCACACCAGAACGGTTTTCGCGATTTCCATGCACGCCTCCCCCTGCCCCTGATGCTACCACCGGGCCGCGCCGGCGGCGGTTCCTGATGTTTTCCGGAGCCGAAACCGATATGAAGCGGGTATGCGGTGCCCCGCCTGCAGGATCGGTTCGATGCGGCCCGTGGCCTCGGGTTCGACGGAGGTGGACCGGTGCGCCTCCTGCGGCGCCGCCTGGTTCGACATGGGGGAGGTCCGCGAGGTGACCGAGGGGCGGTTCGCCGGGGATGAGGCGGCGGAGGGCAGGGAACACCCCCCGGCGCCCGCGTCGGCAGCGGAGAAACGGTCCGCGATGGCCCGGGCGCACCGCGAGGCGGCCGGTATGGAGTGCCCCCGTTGCGGCGGATCGATGCAAGCGGTGGATTTCCGGATGACGGGAATCCCCGTCCTGCACTGCAGGAGGTGCGGGGGGACCTTCGCGCCGCGGAACTCGGTAGCGGAGCTCGCCCGCCGGTCCGGCTTCGAGCGCAGGAACGCCGCTCTCTACGGCGCCCTCGGGGAGTCGATGGCCTCCGAGATGCGAAAGCGCCTCGAGCGGAAATACGCCGCCGGCGGAGGAGCGGATTTCCGGGGGGAGGCGAAGGCGCCGGGGCTGCCCGTTATAGTCCCGTTGGGGGACTCGGCCCCCGCTCCGACCCGGCTCCCGGTGGTGACGTGGGGACTTTTCGGCCTGACGGTGGCGGTGTACCTGCTGTCGGCGGCCGGCGCGGCCGGTATGGGAGCGC
>JAGGAJ010000254.1 GCA_017889845.1 Deltaproteobacteria bacterium | reverse complement strand
CTGATCGAGAGCCACTTCCGGTACACGGGGAGCCCGCGGGCGGCCCAGATCCTGGAGAACTGGGAGTCCCGCCTCCCCCTGTTCGTCAAGATCATGCCCATCGAGTACCGCAAGTCGCTGGAACGGATGCGGCTGGAGGAGGAGGTGAACGCCGAGAGCGTGTCTGCGACCGAGGAGGTCTTCCGTGGTTAAGCCGACCGGGTTCATGGAGTACGAGCGGGAGGACCCGCCGCACCGGCCGGTGGAGGACCGGGTCCGGGATTTCCACGAAATCGAGGAACTACTTCCCGGGGACCAGATCAACCGGCAGGCGGCCCGGTGCATGGATTGCGGGATCCCGTTCTGCCACGCGTACGGCTGCCCGGTGAAGAACCGGATCCCGGACTGGAACGACATGGTTTACCGCAACCAGTGGCGCAAGGCCCTCGAACTGCTCCACGCCACCTGCAACCTGCCGGAGATCACGGGCCGCGTCTGCCCGGCACCCTGCGAGACGGCGTGCACCCTGGCGATCAACCTGCCGGCGGTCACCATCCGCCACATCGAGCTGCAGATCGTGGAGCACGGGTGGAAGGAGGGGTGGATCCACCCGGAGAAACCGGACTACCGGACGGGACGGCGCGTCGCCGTCATCGGGTCCGGTCCCGCCGGGCTCCCCGCGGCGCAGCAGCTGGCCCGCCGCGGGCACGAGGTGGTGGTCTTCGAGAAGGCGGACCGGATCGGGGGGCTCCTGCGCTACGGGATCCCCGACTTCAAGCTGGAGAAGTGGGTCATCGACCGGCGGCTGGAGCAGATGCGGGAGGAGGGGGTGGTCTTCGAGACGGGGGTGAACGCGGGAGTGGACGTCTCCGCGGGGTACCTGCGCAGGACGTTCGACGCCATCGTCCTCACCACCGGCGCCACCGTCCCGCGGGACCTCCCGGTCCCCGGGCGGGACCTCGGGGGAATCCACTTCGCGATGGACTTCCTGACGCTGCAGAACAAGGCGAACGCGGGGGACGCGATCCCGGAGGGGGAGCGGATCACCGCGGCCGGGAAGCACGTCGTGGTCGTCGGCGGAGGGGACACGGGATCGGACTGCATCGGCACCAGCCGCCGGCAGGGAGCGTCGTCGATCACGCAGATCGAGCTGCTTCCCCGGCCTCCGGAAATCCGGGATCCCCGGAACCCTTGGCCGACGTGGCCTGTCGTCCTGCGCACTTCCTCCTCCCAGGAGGAAGGGTGCGAGCGGTTGTGGAGCATCCAGACGAAAGCGTTCGCCGGCAACGGGGGACGGGTCCGGAAGCTCTCCTGCGTGAAGCTGGACTGGTCCGAGCCCGACGCTACGGGACGCCGGACGTTCCGCGAGATCCCGGGGTCGGAGTTCGACATCCCGGCGGACCTCGTTCTGCTGGCGATGGGATTCGTCCACGTGGAGCACGGGCCCCTGGTTCGCGACCTGGGGGTATCGACGGACCCGCGCGGGAACCTGGTGGTGAACGGAAACCTGCAGAGTTCCGTGCCGGGGGTGTTCGGCGCCGGGGACGCCGTCGCCGGGGCATCGCTGGTGGTCCGCGCGATCGACCTGGGCCGCCTGGCGGCGGAAGGAGTGGACCGCTTCCTGTCCGGGAAGAAGTAGGCTCTACGGCGCCTTCGAGGCGTCGAGGACCTCCCGGACCTTCCGCGCCACCGTCTCGGGGGTGAACGGCTTCTGCAGAAAGCCGGCGCCCCGCCTGGAAACCCCGTGCCGGATCACCGTGTGCTCCGTGTAGCCGGAGATGTACAGGGTCCTCGTCTCCGGGCGCAGCGCGGCGGCGCGGTCGGACAGGTCCGGCCCCGCCATCATCGGCATCACCACGTCCGTCAGCAACAGATGGATCGGCCCGGGGTGGGAAGACAGCACCCGGAGCCCCTCCTCACCGTTCGCTGCCGTCAGCACGGTGTAGCCGTGCCCCGAGAGGACCTCGCGCAGGATGTCGAGGACCACCGCCTCGTCCTCCACGACCAGCACCGTTTCCGATCCCCGAAGGCGTTCCGCCGGCATCGGCCGCACCGCGGCCTCGCCATCCATCCGGGGGAGGTAGATCTTGAAGGTCGTCCCGCCTCCCGGCTCGCTGTGCACCCATATGTACCCCTCGCTCTGCTTCACGATCCCGTACACGGAGGAGAGGTCCAGCCCCTTCTCCGAGTCTTTGCTTCCGGCGAACGGCTCGAACAGCTGCGCCTGGGCTTCCGCGTCCAATCCCTCCCCCGTGTCGGAGATCGCCACCATCACGTAGGGACCCGGACGGACGAACAGGTGGCGGCGGGCGTACGCGTCGTCCAGGTCGGCGTTCGCCGTCTCGACGACCAGCTTCCCGCCCGCGGGCATCGCGTCCCGGGCGCGCATCGAGAGGTTGACGAGGACCTGCTCCACCTGGGAGAGGTCCGCCTTGACCTTCCCCAGGCGGTCGCCGTGCAGGATCGACAGCTCGATCCGGTCCCCGAGGATCCTCCGCAGGGTGGTTTCCATGCCGGACAGGACCTCGTTCAAACCGAGTTCCCGCGGC
>JAGGAJ010000253.1 GCA_017889845.1 Deltaproteobacteria bacterium | reverse complement strand
GGAGATCGGCGTCACGGCCCTGCGCGGGATGGCCTCCACGGAAGGGGTCGTCATCGCCGCGTCCCCGCTGGGCAAGGGGAAGACCGTGCTGCTCAACATCGGTATGGCGATGCTCATCCTGCACTACCCCGTGTTCGGCCTGCCCGTGCACGACATCGGAATCGGGGTCCTCTCGATCGGCCTGGTGCTGACCGCCTGGTCGGGGCTGGACTACTTCTTCCGGTTCGTGGGGGAGATCTTCAAGCACTGACCGCGCGCGGTTACCCGCGGAGCGCTTTTCTTGACAACCGTTCGGCGGTTCGCCTACAATCGACAGTCACCGTGCGGGCGTAACTCAGCGGTAGAGTGCGACCTTGCCAAGGTCGAAGTCGCGGGTTCAAATCCCGTCGCCCGCTCCACCGGACACCAGGACCCCCGGAAGCGACCCGCTCCCGGGGGTTTTATTGCCTCGGGATTCCTCGCGGGGGGCTTCCTCGGAAGCTACGCTCGCGACCTGCGCCCGCTCGCTGCGATTCCGCTCGACGCAATCTTTGCCTCCGCTGCATACGCCGCTTCCGAGGAACCCCCCGCTACGTCATCCCTCCCGGATTACGGTTTCCCCCGCTACATTGTCGCTTCCGGGTTGTGGCAGAATGGCCGGCGGGAGGGGGAGATGGGAGGGCTGCCGAGGGAGGGTCGCAGGGAGCGGGTCGGCTGGTACTTCTACGACTTCGCCAACTCCGCCTTCTCGACCACGGTGGTGACGGTCTTCACGGGACCGTACCTGACCACGCTGGCCCGCCAGGCGGCGGATCCGGCCGGGTACGTTCACCCTCTCGGCATCCCCGTGCTCGCCGGCTCGTTCTTCCCGTACGTCGTCTCCCTTTCCGTCCTGTTCCAAGTCCTCCTGCTTCCGGTGCTGGGCGCGATCGCCGACTACTCCCGCCGGAAGAAGGAGATGCTCTTCTTCTTCGCCTACGCCGGCGCGGGGGCGACGGCGGGAATGTATTTCCTCCACGGAGCGAGGTACCTGCCGGGCGGCGCCCTGTTCCTCATCGCCAACGTCTGCTTCGGCGCCTCGGTCGTCTTCTACAACGCGTACCTGCCGGACCTCGCTCCCCCCGCGCAGCGCGACGCGCTGTCGTCGGTGGGGTGGGCGCTCGGGTACCTCGGGGGCGGCCTCCTCCTGGCGCTCAACCTGCTCCTCCTGTCCCGCGCGCACGCCCTGGGACTTACGACGGGGCAGGCCGTGCGTATCTGCCTGGCATCGGCGGGGGCATGGTGGGCCGTCTTCTCCCTCGTTCCCCTGGCCGCGCTGCGCCGTCACGGGCCGGTCCGCACGCTGCCGGAAGGGGAGTGGGCCATCACCGTCGGCTTCCGCCAGCTGGGCCGCACCGCCGCCCGGGCGAAGGCGCACCCCCAGCTGCTCCTGTTCCTGGCAGCCTACCTCCTCTACAACGACGGGATCCAGACGGTGATCTCCCTGTCGTCCCAGTTCGGGCAGGAGGAGCTCGGGCTCCCCGTGTCCACGCTGACCGGGGCGATCCTGCTGGTCCAGTTCGTCGCCTTCTTCGGTTCCCTGCTCTTCAACGCCCTCGCGAAGCGGGCGGGGGCGAAGGCCGCCGTGGCGATCGGCCTCGTCCTGTGGACGGCGGCGCTGGTCTACGCATACGCGGGCTTGCGGGACGCGGCGGGCTTCTACGCCCTCGCCGCCGGCATCGCGGTCGTCCTGGGGGGGACCCAGGCGCTCTCCCGTTCCCTCTTCTCCCGGATGATCCCGGAGGGGCAGGAGGCCGAATACTTCTCCCTCTACGAGGTGGGGGAGCGGGGGACGAGCTGGCTGGGGCCGCTCCTCTTCGGCCTGGCGCTGCAGTTCACCGGGAGCTACCGGGTCGCGATCCTCTCCCTGGCGGCATTCTTCCTCGCCGGGCTGGGGCTGCTGCTGTGCGTCGACGTGCAGCGGGCGGAACGGGAGGCACAGCGGGACACGGAAAGCATACCATCATCATGAATGCGGGATTCCTCGCGGGGGGCTTCCTCGGAAGCTACGTTCGCGACCTTCGCCCGCTCACTGCGATTCCGCTCGCCTGAAACCTCAACCTCGCTCCATACGCCGCTTCCGAGGAACCCCCCGCGTCGTCATCCCGCTAGATTACGCTTGTCCGAGGTAGGCCGCCTTGATGCGGGGTTCCTCCGCGAGCCGCGCGGAGGGGCCCGACAGGACGATCCGTCCCGTCTCCAGAACGTACGCATGGGAAGAAACCTTCAACGCCTGCCGGACGTTCTGCTCGACGAGCAGGATGGTGGTCCCCGACGCGTTGATCTCCCGCACGATCCGGAAGATGTCGGCCACCAGCAGCGGCGCGAGCCCCAGGGTGGGCTCGTCCAGCAGCAGGAGCTTCGGCACCGACAGAAGCGCCCGGGCGATGGCCAGCATCTGCTGCTCCCCGCCGGAGAGGGACCCCGCAGGCTGCAACTGGCGCTGCCGCAGCACCGGGAACCGGTCCATCACCCGTTCCATGTCCGCGGGCACGTTGCGGTCCCTCCGGACG
>JAGGAJ010000252.1 GCA_017889845.1 Deltaproteobacteria bacterium | reverse complement strand
TTGTCGCACAGGCTCATGAGGAACGCGGCGTACGCCGCCGTCCCCATCCCGCTGCACAGGTTCTCGATCCCGATGGCCGCCACCATCATCGGGTAATGGTGCCCCAGGCGCGCGAGGACAAGGAAGGAGAGGGTGGACACGGACTGCAGGACGCCGAAGATCCAGAGGGACGCCTTCATGCCCGACCGCGCGACCACCGCGCCGCCCGCCAGCGTTCCCACGATGGTGGCGGCCATGCCGAGCCCCTTCGTCACCGCCCCGATGTCGGTCTTGGTGAACCCCAGTTCGAGGAGGAAAGGGGTGTTCAGCGCCAGCGCCATCACCACGTCGAGCTTGTAGAAGACGACGAACAGGAGGATGAGGACCGCCCCGGGGCGGGCGAAGAACTCGATGAACGGATCGACCACCGCCTCCTTCAGCGTCCGCGGGGGCTTCCCCTGGATCTCCGGCTCGGGGGCCAGCAGCGACGCGGCGATCCCGACGGCGAGGGACCCCGCCATCAGCAGGTAGACGAGGCGCCACGGGATCCGGTCGGCGAGGATCAGGGCGATCGCCCCGGATGTGAGCATCGCCACCCGGTACCCGAGGATGTGCACACCCGCCCCCGGCCCCAGTTCCTCCGGCGAGAGGACCTCCGTCCGCCACGCGTCCACCACGATGTCCTGGGAGGCGCTGAAGAAGGCGACGAGGAGGGAGAGGGCGGCGAGCAGCCCCGGCGCCGCTTTCGGCTCGGAGAACGCCATCGCGCCCACCGCGAGGGCCAGGGCGGCCTGCGTCACCAGCATCCACCCCCGCCGCCGCCCCAGGAAGGGCGGGACGAACCGGTCCATCACGGGAGCCCAGAGGTACTTCACCGCGTACGGAAGCCCCACGAGGGAGAAGACGCCGATCACGGCGAGGTCCACCCCCTCCGACGCCATCCACGCCTGGAGGGTGGTGCCGGTGAGGGCCAGGGGGATCCCCGAGGAGAACCCGAGGAGCAGGACGAAGAAGATCCGCCGGCTGGAGAAGGCGGCGAGGATCGCGGACATGGGGGGTATCGTACCACCGAATGAACAAATTCCCGGGAGGGCTGTCTAACGGGTACAGGAGCGCCAAAACCGGTTTTCATGAAAGGGGTACCGCCATGGAACGCACGCACCGCCGGGCGCCGGGGCCCGGGATCCTCGTCATCGCCTCGGCCGTCCTTCTGCTGGGCGCGGCCGCCGCTACCGCCGCGATCGTGGACGTCGACGTCGTGGGAGACACCCGGGGGACGCTGCCGGAGTACGGGGCCGCCGGGAGGGTGCGTGCGGCAGGCACGCAGCGCGCCTACGTGGAGGCGCTGCGGGAGGAGCGGTACGCCGTCCGGGTGACGAACCGAACGGGGGAGCGGATCGGCCTGGTGATCGCGGTGGACGGGCGCAACATCATCTCCGGGAAGAAATCACACCTGCGCCCCGACGAACGGATGTACATCCTGCCGCCGCACGGATCGGGAACGTACGAGGGGTGGCGCACGGATCGCGACACCGTGAACCGGTTCTACTTCACCGACCCGGGCGACTCGTATGCGGCCGCTTTCGGGGACACTTCCGCCATGGGGGTGGTCGCAGTCGCCGTGTACCGGGAGAAGGAAATCCCGGTGGCCTTAGATCTCCGGGAGAGCCGGGAGCGGAACAATGCTCCTGCGCCCCGGGGTGGAGCGCCGGAGGCGGAGTCGGCCGGACCCCGGGCGGCTGCGCCGCAGCGGAAAAGCGACGACGCCGGGACCGGCTTCGGGGAGGAGCATCACTCGCCCGTGGTCCGCGTGGAGTTCGAGCCCGAGACGCGGGTCGCCGAGCGCCACTTCCTGAAATACGAGTGGCGGGAGACCCTGTGCCGGAAAGCGGTCATCGACTGCCGCTGGTCGAAAAATAGGTTCTGGGATGACGACGGCTACGCGCCGTACCCCCCGGGCCGCTCCCGGTAAGGTTTTACAACACATCCAGGTATTGCGGGGCGCGCCCATCGGGGCGCGTCTTCGTTTCCCGGCCATCCGGCCGGAACGTTCGGGGTACGGCCTTCGGGAATCGCCCCCGAACCGACCGGATCGGGAAATCGATCCGCTATTGATGGATACGCTGGCGGAGGGGAGAATGGATCGTGCGGGGATGCGTGCGGGCCCCGGGAAGGGAAACGGCGGGGGGCATCGGATGAACGTCATGGGAAAGCAAAGAGCGTATTGGACGATCCCCTCATTCCTCGCGCTGCTGGCGATTGCCTCATGCGGCGAAACGCCGGGAACGGACGGCGTGGGAGGCACCGGGATCGGGCCGGTATCGGGCTTCGGCAGCGTGATCGTCAACGGCGTATCATATTCCACCGACAACGCCAACATCGTGATCGGCGGGGTGGAAAACCTCCCGGAGTCGGAGCTCAAGGTCGGGATGCGGGTCCGGGTCGACGGGGGGTTTTCCGCAACCGGCAAAACCGGGACGGCGGAGAGGGTAGAGGTAATCCGCGAGGTCCGGGGACCGATGGACGACAACGGCGTGGACAACGTGCTGAACCGCCTCGGAGTTGCGGGACAGACGGT
>JAGGAJ010000029.1 GCA_017889845.1 Deltaproteobacteria bacterium | reverse complement strand
TTATCATGTCGATTCACATCAGAGCAAGCGATATGCCAGAAACTTTCCTGGATAATTCTGCTTAAAATACAGGATGTTGTTTTTCTATAACATTAGAAACGCCGGGCGGTTCCGCTATATGACCGGTGAGGCTTGGGGATTTCGCCGATTGGGGGAATTCCCCCTGCCACGGTACGCCAAATCACCACTTCCCGTGGCGGGCCGCCATCCGCTGCCGACACCGCCATGAACGAAAATTCTTCAAATTTACAGTTTTAACCGTCTGCGGCATTATTAAATTTACGCGGCATAAATATTGCTCAAACAATCTCATGGTGCCAAAAAAAGTCCTCGTGGTTGACGACGACAATCTCATCGGTTGGGCGCTACACAAGGAATTGACCACCAAGGGGATGAACGTGAGTATCGCCACCACGGGGGAAGAGTTACTGGCGGCGATACGGGAAATCCCTTTTGACCTCGTTTTCCTGGACATCCACCTCCCCGACGCGAACGGGATCGACCTCCTGAATATCATCCGGGACATTTCCCCGGAAACCCGGGTGGTGATCATCAGCGGGGACGGGAATTCCCAGGGGAAGGAAAGGGCTTTGTCGTGCGGGGCGGTCCAATTCCTTGAGAAACCGTTCGACATCGGCGTGGTCGCGAAGATCATGGAAAGTACCTTCCTGGAATTTTCCTGCAAGCGGAAGCATTGGAGATATCTCTGCGACATCCCCCTCCGGCTATCCGTCCTCGCGCCGTCCCGGGAAGAGGATCAGTTCGACCTCGAAAGCCTGAGCGTACGGGCGAAGGATGTAGCGCGCGAAGGGGTCCGCGTGAAGACGGAGTATCCCCTGAAGGAAGGCCAGGGGGTCCGCCTGAGGATCGCCGACGAGGGCGACCCGTTTTCGAGGATGATCCCCCGCGAGGCGTCCGCCGAGGTCGTTTGGGCGGTCCCCGGGAACGGGATGTCCATCGCCGGCCTGAGGTTCGTTACCGAAACCCCCCGATCCGCATAAAGTATTCTCCCTAAATTGCCGAATTCTCTCTTGGGCGCATCCCTTAGCGCCGGAGAGGTTCGATGGAAAGTACCCCCGGGGTCCGGCGGTATGTTCCCCTGATTCTCCTCCACTTCCTGGCGGCGACAGCATTGGTCGGGAAGGGGCAGGCCTTCCATTCAGGGGGGATCGGGGATTGCACCGGGTGCCATTCTGTGCATCGCGCGGACGCCGGACCGGATGAAACGGGTGCGGACAATACCATCAACGCGGCATCCCTGACCGCATCGGATCCGGGTTCCGCCTGCCTGAAATGCCACCAGAAACCAGGGGAGAAACGGGCCCTCTCCTACCTGGTCGCCACCGCGGACGAGGACATGCCTGCCGGGATGCCGCCGATCCAGCTCTCCCCGGGCGGGGATTTCGGGTGGGTGAAAAAGAGTTACCGCTGGGGGGCGTGGAGCGGGGAAGGCGGGGGGATAAGTCCCGGCGAACGGCACGGGCACAACGTCGTCGCCGTCGACTACCGGTTCTCCCCGGACGCGGGCCGGACTACTGCGCCCGGAGGGTCGTATCCGGCCAGCCATCTTTCCTGCATCAGCTGCCACGACCCGCACGGGAAGTACCGTCGTTTCGTCGACGGTTCCATCGGGACGGGGGGGACACCCATCCAAGCGTCGGGGTCCTACAACACGAGCCCCGACCCGACGGGAGACCGGGCGGTGGGGGTCTACCGGCTCCTCGGTGGGAGGGGGTACGTGACCTCCCTGTACGACGGCGCGCCCTTCACGACGGATCCTCCCGCAGCGGTCTCCCCATCGGACTACAACCGCCCGGAAGACCGGGGCGACACCCGGGTGGCGTACGGGAAAGGGATGTCCGAGTGGTGCGCCAACTGCCACGCGACCCTGCTCGGGGGAGAAGGGGGGGCGAAGCTCCACCCCGCGGGGAACGGCACGAAGTTATCGGGGAGGGTCGTAGCAAATTACAACGCCTACGTCGCCTCGGGGTACCTCACGGGAGGCCCCGCCACGGCGTACACCTCGATGGTCCCGTTCGAGATGGGGACGGCGAACTACAGCGCTCTCAAGGGGGCGGCGCGTTCCGTGGGCGCATCCGCGGGACCCGACGCCAATTCGAACGTGACGTGCCTCTCCTGCCACCGGGCGCACGCCTCGGGGTGGGATCACGCCTTGCGTTGGAACGCGAGGGCCGGATTCCTGGTCTTCAATGGTGACTTCCCCGGAGTCGACGACACCACCGTGCCTCCCCGGATCTCCCAGGGGAGGACGCGCGCGGAGACGCGGAAAGCGTTCTACGACCGGCACGCTGCGGCTTACGCCACCTACCAGCGGTCCCTCTGCAACAAGTGCCACGCCAGGGATTGACCGGATCCGGCGGGTGAGGTCTACTCCAGCCCGTACTTCTTGACCTGATATCGCAGGGAGTCGTAGCTGATTCCCAGGAGTTTCGCCGCCACCGTCTTGTTGCCGCCGGCCTTCCCGAGGGCCTGGGCGATCAGGCTCCTCTCCACATTTTCCAGCGACAGCCCCGTGTCGGGGATCGTCAGCCCCGCCGCCATATCCTCCACCCTCATCCTGGGCTGCCGGATCTCATCGGGCAGGTGCTCCGGACCCACGAACTCCTCCTGCTCCAGGACGACGATCCGCTCGACGACGTTCCGGAGTTCCCGGACGTTCCCCGGCCACCGGTGGGAAACCAGCATTTCCATCGCCTCGGGGGAGAACCCCTTGAAGCCCGGTTTCCCGTACCGTTCCGAGTACATACCCAGGAAGTGTTCGGCCAGTACGGGAATGTCTTCCCTGCGCTCCCGAAGAGGGGGGATCGGAAGGGAAAAGGCGTTCAGCCGGAAATACAGATCGACGCGGAACTCCCCCTTCTCCACCGCCTGCTCGAGGTTCCGGTTCGTCGTGGCGAACACCTGGGCGTCGATGGGAAAGTCCTGGCGCCCCCCGATCCGGCGCACCGTCCTTTCTTCCAGCACCCGCAGCAGTTTGGCCTGCAGCTCCTTCCGCATCTCCCCGATCTCGTCGAGGAGGACCGAGCCGCCGTTGGCCTGCTCGAAGATCCCCTTCTTCTCGGATTTGGCGTCCGTAAAGGCCCCCTTCTCGTGACCGAAGAGCTCGCTCTCGACGAGGGGCTCCGGGAGGGCGGCGCAGTTGATTCCGACGAACGGGGCGAACCCGGCGGGATCCCCACGCTGCATCCGGTCGTGGATGTACCGGGCGAACACCTCTTTCCCGGCACCGCTCTCCCCCGTGATGAGCACCGCAGGGACCCGCGCGTCGGCCAGTTTCTCGCACCGGACCTTCAGCTTGTGGATCGTGCTCGACTTCCCGACGACCTCCCGGTGGGTCAGACCGGTGGCGAACTTCCGCAGGTACTCCACTTCGTTCTTGAGGTGTGCGCTCTCGACGATCCTGTCGACGACGATCTTCACTTCGTCGAGGTTGAACGGCTTGGTCAGGTAGTCGGCCGCGCCGGCCTTCATGGCCCGGACGGCGGTCTCCGCCGTGTCGTCCGAAGTCAGCATCACCACCTGGGTGGGAATCCTCTCCCGGACGATCTCCCCGAGAAGCTCGATGCCGCTGTGCCCCGGCATGTTGATGTCCAGCATCACCACGTCGGGGGCGAAGGAGCGGACCTTGTCCACCGTGCCGTCGGGATCCACCTCGGTGCGGACATCGTACCCGTCCCCCCGCAGGGCGCGTCCGAGCATCGACACGATCAGCTCGTCGTCGTCGAGGAGGAATATCCTTCCCCTCGGCTTCATGCCGGAGCCTCTTCCTTCCCGGTTACGGGGAGCCGGATGGTGAACCGCGTCCCCTCCCCGGCCCGGCTTTCGACCCCGATGGTGCCTCCGTGCTGCTCGATCAGCTGCCGGGAGATCGCTAAGCCCAGCCCGGTCCCCTTGGCCTTCGTCGTGAAGAACGGCTCGAAGACCTTGCCGAGCAGGCCTTCCCGGATCCCCTTCCCGGTGTCCGACACCTCGATCCGGACCCTGTCGCTCCCCTCCTCCAGGCGGGTATGCACGGCCAGCGTTCCCCCCTGCGGCATCGCCTCGACAGCGTTTAGGAACAGGTTCAGGAAGACCTGCTGCAGCTGGCTGGTGTCGGCCATGATCTGCGGGATTTCCTGAAAATCCCTCTCGATCCGTGTCGTTTCGTTTTTCCCGCCGATGGAGTGGGCCTTCAGGTAGAACGTGAGGGTGGTGTTCAGCACATGGTTCAGGTTGACCGGCTCGAAACGGGATTTCTGCGGCCTGGCGAAGTTCAGGAAGTCTTTCATCAACCCTTCGAGGCGGGTGACCTCCCCGATCACCTTCTGGAGGACCCCTTTATCCTCCGCGGCGATGTATTCTTCCCCGGCGAGGACGCTCACGGCGACCTTGATCCCCGCCATGGGATTCTTCACTTCGTGGGCCAGCCCCGCCGCCAGCTGCCCGACCACCGCCATCTGCTCGGCCCTGTGCATCTTGCGCATCTGCTCCTTCAGGGAGATCGACATCTCGTTGAAGGAGGCGCCCACCTCGCCGAACTCGTCCCGCAGCTCCGGGACCCGGTGGTCCAGGTCCCCGTTTTTCAGTTTCCGGGTGGATTCCAGCAGGACCTTGAGGGGGCGGGTCAGCCCCGTGATGAAGAGGAGCCCCAGTGCCGCCGAGACCAGCGGGCCCAGCATCACGAGCCCGAACAGGATGTATTTCGTGCGCTCGATCTCGTCCATCGCCTTTTGCGTGCTCTCCCCGAGGCGGGAGGTGGTGATGGCGATCATGTCCCGGACCTGTGTGATCAACTCCTCGCCGGTCCGGAAGGCGGCGTCCTCCTCCGCGGCGAACCGGCGGGCGTTCGCCCGGATGGTCAGCACCCGGCTGAGAGCGTCCTGGTATCTCCCCGTCTGGGCCTTCAGGTTGTTCAGCCGCTCCATCCCGCGGGGAGTGTGGTGGCAATCGAAGCAGGTGTCGATGATTCTGCCCATGTTCATGACGTTCTTCACGACGGTGTCGAACTCCCGCGAGTGCGGGGTTTCCATCAGCGTGAGGTCCGACTGCACCTTCTTGATCTGCAGCAGGTAATGCTCCCGCAGGATCTCCACCTGGTGGAGGGTGATCAGGCGGTCCAGGTCCGCCGTCGCGGTGCGGATGGTGTGGATGACGTAGAATCCGGCCAGCGTGAAGACGACGGAGTAGAGGGCCAGTCCGAGGATGATCTTCCGCTTCATCAGTCGTTCTTGTAATCGTAGTTGGCCAGGTTCAGGTGGAGGTCTTCCACGTATTTCAGGACGACGGCGTAATCCGCGTTCGTGGTCTCGATGAACCGCTTCGCGCCGAACTGCTCCAGCACCTTTTTCCCGTCGGGGTCCCGGTCCATGCTCAGGAGGGCGTCCCTCACCCGGCTCCGGAGGGAGGGATCGATATCCTTCCGGAACGCGAGGCCGTTTTCCGGCACATCGGGAGACCTCGTAAGGACGACCAGTTCCCCCGGTATCCTCGGGTCCGCCTTCGCGAGCCGCTGGTACACCGTGTTCTTGGCGGCCCCAACGTCGGCTTTCCTGTTGAGCACGTCGTAGACGACGTCCTCGTGCGTGCCGGCGAAATACGTTTCCTTCAGGTAAGTTTTATAGTCCGGTATCCCGTTGTCGTGGAAATATCCCAGCGGGAGGAGGTACCCGGCCGTGGTCGCCTTGTCCACGAAGGCGAACCGCTTCCCTTTCATGCCCCGGGCGTTCCGGATTCCGCTGTCCTTCCTCACGAAGATCAGGCCGTGGTAGGTCGAGGTGTTGTCCAGGGACATCGGCCGGGCGAGGACTTCCACCCCCAGTTTCGCGTGCGCGAGGGAGTAGGTGAAGCTGCCGAAAAAGGCGCCGTCCAGCCCGGACGACTGGAAATTGTCGATGATGTTCCCGTACCGGGGGAGGAGTTTCAACTCGATCTTCGTGCCTGTCTTGCCCGCGACATACCGCGCGAGGGGCTCGTACCGTTCCAGCTGCTTGAAGATGTTCTGCTCGGGGATCAGCCCGATGACGAGCACCGGCCTGCCCGCCGTTTTGGGGGGGGAAGACGGCTCGTTCGGGGAACAGCCCGTCAGGAGAAGAAAACACGCGGCGAGGGCGAATGGGGTGAACGGCCGCAAGTGCATCAAAATAGTTTAGCACGAAGTTCCGGCGCGACGAGAAGAACGGGGACGGCCATGCCGGGATGCTTATGTTCCGGAAGCCTCCAGGAACTGGAGGGAGTAGAGCCTCCGGTAGATCCCCCCGGCGGCGAGCAGCTCCGGGTGGGTCCCGGATTCCCGGATCTTCCCCTTGTGCATCACGAAGATCCGGTCGGCTGCGAGGACCGTGGAGAGCCGGTGGGCGACCACGAGTGCGGTCCGCCCGGGAAGGATCGCCCCCAGCGCCTCCTGGATCCGGTGCTCCGTCACGGGGTCCACGCTCGATGTGGCCTCGTCCAGCAACAGGACCTTCGGGTCGCGGGAGAGGGCACGGGCGAAGGAGACCATCTGGCGCTGCCCCATGGAGAGCTGCCCACCCCTCTCCCCAACCCGGGTGGAAAGCCCCGCCTCCCACTCCGACGCGAAGCGGTCGACGCCGGTGACGGAGAGGGCGCCGTCAACCGCGTTCCCGCCGACGGACACGTTCTCCAGCACCGTGCCGGAGAAGAGGAACGGGTCCTGGAGGACGAGGGAGAGCGTTCCCCGGAGCTCCTCCCGGGGGATCTCCCGGATGTCGCGGCCGAAGAGGAGGATCTGGCCGCGGCGGATCTCGTAGAAGCGGCACAACAGGGAAAGGACCGTGGTCTTCCCCGCCCCCGTGGCCCCGACGATGGCCCCCGTCTCCCCCTCCATCAGGGAGAAGGAGACCCCCCGCAGGACCGGGGGCCCCTCCGCGTCGGCCCGGGCGCCCTCCGCCGGCGGGCGGGGGTAGGAGAACCAGACGTCCCGGAACTCTACAGCCGGGACGGGCAGGACCGGGGGGGGCGAGGGACGGGAGGGGGGCGAAGGACGGGAGAGGGCCGGCCCCGGGACAGGCGCGTATTCCGGCGAGACGTCGGAGTCCAGCACCTGGAAAATCCGCTCGGATGAGGCCAGCGCCGACTGGAGGATGTTGTACTTGTCGCTCAGGTCCTTGATCGGGTTGTAGAATTTCTGGGCATACTCGAGAAATGCCACCAGGGTACCGAACGTGACTGCCCCGTGAAGGAGCGAGAGGCCGCCGCGCCACAGGAGGAGCGCCACGGCGAAGGTGGCGAACATCTCCACCCCGGGGAAGTAGAGGGAGTAGTAGTTCGTCAGCCGCACGCTCTCCGCGGCGTACTCGCCATTCAGGGCGTCGAATCGACGCTCCGATTTCCCCTCCTGTACGAACGCTTTCACGACGGAGACCCCGGTGACGTGCTCCTGTAGAAAGGCGTTCAGCCGGGCGAGCTTCCTCCGCATCTCCCGGTTCGCCTCCCGGATCCGCTTTTTCAGCAGCTCCACGAACAGCACCAGCACCGGGAGGGCGGCGAAGGTGACCAGGGCGAGTCGGGGATCCATCCAGAGGAGGATCGCCGCCGTCCCCGCGAGGACCGCGGCGTCCCCCACCGTGGAAACCAGTCCCGAGGAGAGGAGCTCCTGCAGCGCCTCGACGTCGGAGGTCAACCGCGTCATCAGGCGCCCGGTGGGTGTGCGGTCGAAGAAGGTGACGGGGAGGCGCTCCATGCGGGCGAACATCTCCTCCCGAAGGGCGAGGATGACCCGCTGGCCCAGGACCGACACGGCGTACATCTGGAGGTAGAGGAACCCCATGGCCCCGGCGAGGGCGGCGAGGTACAGCAGGACCCACCCGCCCATCCCCGCGAGGTTCCCGGGGGTTACGTGCCGGTCGATGACGACCTTGATGAGGTACGGCCCCGACAGCTGGCAGACGGTCCCGCAGGCAAGCGAAAGGAGCGCGCCCGCCAGGATGCCCCGGTGGGGGACGACGTACCGCAGGAGCCGCCGGAGCAGTTTCCAGTCGACTCCCCGCGCGTCCACACGGTCCTCGAGGAAGAACCCCTCGCCGCCGCTCACGACGAATCCTCCAGCTCCCGGGCGAGCATCTGCCGGGAGTACAGATCGTAGTAGGCCCCGCGGCGGGAGAGCAGCCCGTCGTGGGTCCCTTCCTCGACGATCCGCCCCCCCGCGAGCACGAGGATCCGGTCGCAACGGGACAGGGACGCCATCCGGTGGGTGCTGAAGAGCACCGTGCGCTCCCCCCGGACCGACAGGATCCCGTCGAAGATCTCCCGCTCCGTCCCGGCGTCCACAGCGGAGAGGGCGTCGTCCAGGAGGAGAAACGGCGCGCCGGAGCAGAGGGCGCGGGCGATGGTGGCGCGCTGCTTCTGCCCGCCGGAGAGGGAGATCCCCCGCTCCCCCACCACCGATTCGAATCCGTGCGGCATCTCCTCCACCTCGTCGCGGAACCGCGCGAGGGAGACCGCCTCCCGCGCCGCGGCCGGGTCCAGGGCGTCCCGGCCGAAGCAGACGTTGTACAGGATCGACTCGGAGAAGAGGAACGGGTCCTGGGCGACCAGGGCGACGCGCCGGCGAAGCTCGGGCAGCGGAATCTCCGCGGCGTCCCGTCCTTCCCAGAAGATCGTGCCCGGCGGGGCGGGGTGGAATCCGAGAAGGAGGGAGAACAGGGTGCTCTTCCCCCCGCCCGTGGGCCCCGCCAGGCCGGTCACCTCCCCCTTGCGGAGCGAGAAGGAAACGTCCCGGAGCGCCTCTCCCCTCCCGCCCGTCTCGTGGGCGAAGGTGAGGTCGCGGACTTCGAGCAGGGGGGGCTCCCCCGCGTCACCCGTTGCGTCTTCCCGCGGGAGCGGCAGGACGCCTGGCGCCGCGACTCCTTTCCCCTCGAACTCCGTGGGCCGGCGGAGGAACTCGTTGATCCGTCCCATCGCCGCGTTGCCGCGCTGGAACAGGTTGATCACCCACCCCATCGCCATCGTGGGGAAGGCGAGCATCGCAAGGTAGGCGTTGAAGGCGACGAATCCCCCGAGGGTCAGCTCCCCCAGGGCGACGGCCCGGCCCCCCAGGTACAGGACCAGGGCCACCCCCGCGCCGGCCAGGAAGCCGATTGCGCCGTGGAAGGCAGCGGAGGTGCGGGCGACGGCGAGGTTGTGGCGGTAATATTCCCGGCATTGCCGGCCAAACCGCTCCTCCTCCCGGGCCTCCAGCGCGAACGCCTTCACCAGCCGGATGCCGGAAACGTTCTCCTGCAGCGCCGCGTTCATTCCCGCGAGGGACTCCTGGACCAGGCGGTGCTGGCGATGGAACGCGCGCCCGTACTCCCGGGAGAGGAGCACCACGAGGGGCGCGATGAGGAGGGAGAGGCCGGTGAGGGAGGGGCTGATCCGCAGCATGAAGGCGACCGCCATCACCCACGAGATGGAGGTGCCGATCAGGGTGAGCAGCCCCGGCCCGAGGAACAGCCAGACCGCGGTGAGGTCGTTCGTCATCCGGGACATGACGTCGCCCGTCGGCGTGGCGTGGAAGAACGGCAGGGGGAGCCGGATCACGTGGGAGAAGAGATGCCGCCGCACGCCCTGCTCCACCTCCCGCGCCGTCACGAGGAGGGACCGGCGGGCGAGGAACCGGAACGAAGCGTTGAGGGCCGCGAAGAGGGCCATGAACGCCACGGCGCGCGCGAGGGCCTCCCCCGCGGCGGCGCCTCCGGCGCGGCCGGCGGAGACGGCGTCGACCGCCTCCCGGATCATCCACGGGACGAGGAGCCCGAAGACGCTCGAGGCGAAGAGACCCAGGACGCAGAAGGCGTACGCCTTCCGGTGGAGGGTCAGGTGGGGTCGCAGGGTCAGAAGTTCGCGGATGGCGCAATCCCCTACATCGGAAAAGGGTTCGGGGAGAAGCTCAACAGGAACAGGAGCGCGGCGGCGGCCCCGAGGAGCCTGCGTCCCGGGGTCAGGGGCATCTCGTCTTCGAGGGGCCGGGGGTGCCGGGTCCCGAGGAAGAAGAGGAGGACCGCCCAGACGAACCAGCCGGACCACAAAAGCCCCATGAGGAGGAGTCCGTACGGTACGAGGCGTGCGGCTTCCGTGTACCGGTCCCCGAAGAGGGCGTACGCGATGTGGCCGCCGTCGAGCTGACCGGCGGGAATGAGGTTCAGCATCGTCACGAACAGCCCGATCCACCCGGCGAACGCGACGGGATGCAGCACCACGTCGTACCCCTCCGGGACCACCCCCAGCACCGCACGGGCGGCGGCCTTGAAGATCAGCGACTCCCCGAGGGGGATCCCTCCGGTCGCAGCGGCCGGCCGGAGTTCGGACAGGCCCAGGCCGATCATCAGTACCGGGATCGCCACGAGGACCCCCGCCACGGGACCCGCCACCCCCACGTCGAACAGGGCGTTGCGGGTGGGAAGGGGCGACCGGATCCGGATGAACGCCCCGAACGTCCCGATGAAGGACGGGGCGGGGAGGAAGAACGGGGGGGTCACGTCGACCTTGTGCCGCCGGGCCGCCGCGTAGTGGCCCAGTTCATGGACCGCAAGGATCGAAAGCAGCGGGACGTTGAACACAAGTCCCAGGGGCAGGTCCCCCGGGCGCGCGACCGGATTCCCCCCCGCGAGGTACGACCCCGCGACGAGCGTGGAGGCGAAGGTCGCCAGGAACAGGAGGATGGGCATTCCCAAGAAATATCCCCTTTTCTTCCCCCGGGATATCCGGTTTACTGGGTCGTTGAGGATAAGATCAATGTCCGGGGGGTCCGGTTCCCGCCATGAAACGCGTTGCCGACGAAAGCGAAAGGACGGAACTCCTCCTCCACATCTGCTGCGCCCCGGACGCCACCCACGGCGTATCCGCCTTCGGGAAGCGGTTCGACGTCATCGGCTTCTTTTATAACCCGAATATCCACCCCCGGGAAGAATTCCGGAAGCGGCTCCTCGCCGCACTCGACCTCCAGGAGAAGCGCCCGTTCCCGATGATCATCGGGAACGACGGCGCGGAAACTTGGGAAGATGCCGTGCGGGGGCTGGAGGGCGAGCCGGAGCGGGGCCGCCGGTGCGAAGCGTGCGTCCGGATGCGGCTGCGGGAGACGGCGCGGAAAGCATCCGAACTCGGGGTGCCCGCCTTCGCGACGATCCTGACCGTCAGCCCGAAGAAGGACGCGGCGCTGGTGAACCACGTGGGGCGGGAGGAGGGGGAGCTTGCCGGCGTCCGGTACGTCGAGGCCGACCTGAAGAAGAACGACGGCTTCCTGAACAGCGTCCGCGCCAGCCGCGAGTTGGGGATCTACCGCCAGCGGTACTGCGGGTGCAGGCACTCGTTTCGCGCGTAAAGGTTTCCCTGCCGTTTACCGATAATCAGAACCAGGAATGAGTTGGCGGAAGCGGGAGGGAATCCCCATGAAAGCTCGCGGTCGCCCGCGAGCTAATGGAGGGCCGGCTCGTTGCGCTGTCGCGGGGAAAGAAAAGCTGCCCGCTCTTCCTCCTGTTCGTCGGCGCGCAACTCGCTTCGATTCCCCGGGCTTCCAGAGGGGTGAAACTTGGCGGAAGCGGGAGGGAATCGAACCCACCGGAGACGTTTCCGCCTCCCGGCCGGATTTGAAGTCCGGGGGGGCCACCAGCGCCCCATCCGCTTCCGTTCCGTGCAACCCGGGCCCCGCGAAGCGGGTGCGCTTCACTTCTTCGAGGAAGCCTGACGGGCGCGGCGTTTCAGCGACTTCTTTTTCCGGTGGCGCCGCCGGTTGATTTCGCGTTTCCGTTCGGTGGTCATCGGCTTACCCCCCGTTCAAAGTCTTTCCGGCGGGGGACATTATAGCAGAAGGGAAATGAGGCCTGATGCGACGCATACTGGCGGCGGCTCTCTGTTTTTGCTCCCTCGCGGTCTATTCGGTGACGGCGCTCGCCATCGAGGCGGGAGTGCGCGGCGAATACTGGTTCCCGACAATATCCGGCAGCGCCCAGACAACCACCAACGGATTGCCCGACACCCCGTTCAACCTCAAGGATACCCTGGGCGTGCAGGACGAGGACTTCCCGTTCTGGGAGGCGTTCCTCGGCGTGAGCCGCTTCACCTTCCGCGTAGGATACATGCAGCCACAGTACGACGGCAGCAGCACGCTCACCCAGACCTTCGTGTTCAACGGCCAGCCTTTCGCGGTGAACGAGAAGATCTCAACCCGGCTCGAGATGGACATCATGGACGGGCAGTTGCAGATCGACATCCTCCGCCCCTCCATCGGGATTGCCGGGTTCAACCTGGGATTGATCCTGCAGGGGAAGTACGTCGACGGAAGCATCCAGGTAAAGAGCGCCAGCACCGGGGTCTCGACCAGTCAGGATTTCCGGCTCGGTGCCCCGATGGTCGGCGCGGCCGCCGGGATCGGATTCCTGAAGGACATGTTCCGCGTAGATGCGCGCGCGACCGGGATTGCCTACTCGGGAAGCCATGCATACGAGGTGGACGCCTACGCCTCGTTCACCCCGTTCCCCTTCGTCCGGCTGCAGGGCGGGTACCGGTACTTCGACCTGGAGGTCGACGAGTCGGACGTCCAGGTGTCCTTGAAGCTTTCGGGACCGTACGCAGGCCTCCAGCTGTCGTACTGATCACCGGAAAATCCGCTTGCGCGGACGGGGCCCGCGGGTAGAATGGAGGGTCTGCGGGACGGGCGCTTAACTCAGCGGTAGAGTGCCACCTTCACACGGTGGAAGTCACAGGTTCAAATCCTGTAGCGCCCACCAGGTAACACCAGGGGGTTACGAGCAATCGTGATCCCCTTATTCATGCCCCGCGGCGAAACCTGTCACAGTCCCATGTAACAAAATCCCCCCGGGCCTTACGGTTTCGTCGAGGCCTGCGCTATCCTCGCTCGCATGGGGTGCATATACGGAAGACACGCTAAACAGAAATACCATGTCGGTCTCCTCTAGGCTGGGGTTGGTCAGCCAACCAACACCCGGCGAGAAGGATGAACCGACATGGAAAGGGTCAGTGTAGCAGGCCTCCGGACGTTCGTTGAGGGGAGCAAGAGCGGGACGATCCACGTGGGTGTTGATGTCCACAAGCGCAGTTACAGCGTGGCTCTCCTGCGGTCCGACGGCGCGTGGAAGGAATGAACCGCACCGTCGAGCCCGAAGGCGCCGGAGAGCACGCTCCTGCCACGACGCTCCCGCATCGGAGCCGTGGTCTACGAGGCGGGGCCCACGGATTCGGGCTGGCGCGTCGACTGACTCGGGGAGGGATTTCCGTGATCGTCGCGGTGGCAGGGAGGCTGGCGATCCTCCTTTGGAGGTTGAGCGCATCCTCCGTAGTTGCCTGATCACCGAGTTCGCAACGATCCGGATCGCGGACCGTCCTTGGTTGCGAAGGCGACGTAACAGAAATGGCGATCCGGTAGACCGAGCCGCACCGAATCGGTACTTGGTGCCTTCAGGGCACGAAATAGGAAAGGGCGGGTTCCCCTCCCCCCTCCTCACTGCACTGAATTTGTTGTCGTCACTAACTCACGGACTACCCCATAAGTGGACGGGACGGTTCACTGGTTGGTCTCCGATCATTCCCCACTGGGTAACTGTCACTCCGCTGTCCGAAGTCTTCTTGATCCACCAGGTGCCGTCGCCGGGCCTCCACACCGCCACATCCGTCGTCCCGTCGCCGTCGTAATCACCGGGAACAGGGATATCGTTCACGGCACCGGAGCCCCACTGGGTCACCGTCACTCCGCTGTCCGAAGACTTCTTGATCCACCAGGTGCCGTCGCCGGGCCTCCAAACCGCCACGTCCGTCGTCCCGTCGCCGTCGTAATCTCCGGGAACAGGGACATCGTTCACGGCACCGGAGCCCCACTGGGTCACCGTCACTCCGCTGTCCGAAGAC
>JAGGAJ010000251.1 GCA_017889845.1 Deltaproteobacteria bacterium | reverse complement strand
CCCTCGGGTGACCCCAAAGATATCACATGACGCGGGCGGAACCGCCGAGCCGGCGGCCTCCGCCCGCGTCATGTGATATCTTTGGGGTCGCCCGAGGGCGGCCGGGACCACGGAAACGCCCGACGGGGATGAACGTGTCCGCAACGTTTACGGAGGAGAAGATGCGGTTCGGAGGTACGAAGTAGATGGCGGAACCGGTGCCCGCAGCCGGGGGCGCGTCGCGCCGCTGGTGGGATCTCACTTCGAAGGAACAGAACATTGTTGCCTTCACCCTTCTCATTCTCATCACGTTGCCGATGCTCACGAAGATCTTCACGAGCGACTTCGGGACGCACATCGCCCAGGGCCGCCAGATCGTGCAGACTTTCACCCTCCCGGACACGGAGTATCTGAACTATCCGTCCCTCGGTCGTTACAACCCGAACGGGGAGTGGGGATTCCAGGCGATCCTCTTCCTGGTGTTTTCGGTCGGGGGCTCCTACGGCGTATCATTCCTCATTTGGGCGGTCGTGTTCGGGATCTTTCTGCTGATTCACCGCGCAACCGTCTTGCGGGGGGCCCATCCTCTGCTGGCGGTCCTGGCCATCTTCGCGTTTTCGGGGTTCCTCCGGATCCGCATCCAGCCTCGCCCCGAGATCTTCACCTACCTGTTCACCTCGGTGATCATCTACATCCTCACCGAGTACTACTACGGGACGCGTAAGAAGATGATCTATGCCATTCCGCCCCTCGTTCTCCTTTGGGCGAATATGCACCCCACGTACCTGATGGCGTTTGTCCTGTGCGGGGCCTTCTTCGCCGACGCGCTGGCCCGGGCCGCATGGCATCGGGAATTCCGATGGGATCTCCTGAAGAAGTGGGGCCTCCCCCCCGTTCTGGCGGGTCTGGGAGGGCTGATCCTCTGCGGTCTCAACCCACAGGGCTACAATGCGATCCTCACTCCGCTTCACCTGATTTCGCGGGGGGGGAGCGGCGGGGGCAGCGGCATCCTGATGTCGATCTCGGAGCTGACCCCGGTAAAGGGTACCGGATTCTTCGTCTACTACAAGGCGGCGGCATGGTTCGCTTTCGTTTCGATCCTCCTAGGAGTCATCGGGCGGAGGGTGTTACTGATCGACCTGTTCCTGTTTGCCATCGCCTTCAAGGGAGCGTGGGATTCCGCCCGGGCGGTCTCGATGATGGGGATGTTCCTGGCCCCCGGCGCCGCGCTCCAGGTGACGGGATTTCTCGAACGGGCCGGAGGGTGGCTCGTACCGAAAGAAGCCCCGACCGAGGTCCGGAAGGAACCCGGAAAGGGAAAAGAAAAGGGAAAAGGAAAGAGCCGACAAATTGCGGAGACGGGGGCGAAAGTGACCCCGAAGACCCTTCGGCCCGGTGGGACTCCCTTCTGGAAAGCCGTCCCTGCCGCGGTGTTGGCGACAGCGCTGGCCGCATTCGGCGGAACCACGCTCGCGTTCTCGTTTTCCCAACTCGAGTACGGCGTCGGGATGACGGAGCACAAGTTCTCCTTCAAGGCGGCGGAGTTCCTGCGAAAGAATCCCATCCAGGGAAAGATGTTCAACTTCTTCGACATTGGGGGATTCCTCGACTGGCAGCTATATCCCCAGGCCCTCACCTTTATCGACGGCCGCACCTACAACCAGGAAGTCTTCATGGAACACCAGACCGTTACGGGGGCGATGCATGGGTGGGAGAAGGTTCTGGAGAAATACGGCATCAACTATATCGTTCTGAAATCGATGGATTCCTCCGGAATGATTCTGCCGATCGTGCCAGTCCTCGCCAACAACCCCGACTGGGCGCTGGTCTTCTCGGATGGTTTGTTCGTCGTCTTTGTCCGCAACGCGCCGGAACTGCGGGGATACATCAAGACCCACGAGATCCCGAAGGGGATCCTTCCGCAGCACATTATCCGGGAGGCGTACCACTACATGTTTCTCGGGGTCTCCCCCGTGGTCGCTTACCAGACGATGGCCAGTATGTATCTCGTTATGGGGCAGCGGGACCAGGCGATCCGGGCTCTCCGCCAGGCTCTGGAAACCGTGGACGATCCGTACCTGCGCGCCCGCCTCACCCAGCTTCAGGGAGGCGTGGGTACCCGGTGAACGGCGTTCTGCAGGACGCCTCGAAGTCGCGATCGACCGCCCCCCTGTTCTCCGTCATCCTCCTGAACTGGAACGGGAGGCACCTTCTGGAGGAGTGCCTCTCCTCCATCCGCTCGCAGACGTTCCGGGATTTCGAAACGATCGTGGTCGATAACGGCTCGACGGACGGTTCCGTCGACTGGGTGAAAGAACGTTGGGCGGAATCGGTCTCCACCTTCGCGCTTCCCTCGAATCTCGGGTTTGCCGGGGGGAACAACGCCGGGATCCGGCTCGCGCGGGGACGGTACGTGATCCTTCTGAACAACGACACCGCCGTCGATCCGGGGTGGCTCGCCGCCATGGACGACGCTGTCCGGAGGCACCCCGACGCCGGGATGTTCACCCCGAAGATCCTGAACTACTACCGGAGGGACGAGATCGACAATACCGGTCACCTGATCTACCCCGACGGTTTGGCGCGGGG
>JAGGAJ010000250.1 GCA_017889845.1 Deltaproteobacteria bacterium | reverse complement strand
TATCCTGCCCGACCCGTTCGGGGCGAAAGAACCGGAATATTACCTGTGAGGGAACCATGAACGGATCCGTCGATTATCTCCCGCTGTTCCACGACGTCCGCGGGGCAAACGCGCTGGTAGTGGGCGGCGGAACGGTCGCGTTCCGCAAGATCCGCGCTCTGCTCTCCCGGGGCGCCGCCGTCACCGTGGTCGCGACGGAGCTCTCCCGCCCGGTGCAGGAACTCGCTCGACATGGCGAGATCCATGCGATCACGGGAGCATTCCGTCCCGACCACATCGACGGGGCTTCCCTCGTGTTCGCCGCGACCTCCGACGCGCACGTGAACGCCCGTGTCTCCCGGGAAGCGAAACTCCGCAACATCCCCGTAAATGTCGCGGACGCCCCGGAGTTGTGCTCCTTCATCCTGCCGGCCATCGTGCAGGGGGAGGAATACACGCTGGCCGTCTCCACCGGCGGGAAAAACCCCGGGGTGGCCAGATCCCTGCGGGAGTTCCTCGAGGAACGCAGGGCGGAGGTCTCGGTCCGTATGGAGCGGGGCCGGCGTCGCCGGCAAATCGCGCCCCGGAAGGGGAAAGTCTACATCGTCGGCGCGGGACCGGGAGATCCGGACCTTCTCACCGTCCGGGCCCTCGGGCTGCTCCGAAGTGCAGACGCCGTCGTGTTTGACTACCTCATCCCGGAGGAGATCCTCTCGCTGGCGCCTTCCCGGGCAGTGAAACTCTGCTACGCACGGAAAGGAAGGACCGCGGGACACGGGGCCGCTCTGAAACAGATCGCCATCCACGAAACGATGGTGCACCTGGCCCGCGAAGGGAAATCCGTCGTCCGCCTGAAGTCCGGCGACCCCCTCGTCTTCGGTCGGGGCGGGGAGGAAGCGGAACATCTTGCCCTTGAGGGCGTCGAGTTCGAAATCGTTCCCGGTATCACGGCGGCGATCGGGTGTGCTGCGGCGGCCCGGATCCCGCTCACCCATCGCGATATGTCTTCTTCCGCCACCTTCGTCGCGGGCCATGAGGCAGATCGCAAGGATGGCAGCGCAATCGAATGGGACCACCTGCCGAAGGACGGGACCCTCGCAGTCTACATGGGCGTTTCCCGGGTGGATGTCATCGCGGCCGAACTGATGGAGGCCGGCTTCGACCCCGAGACCCCCTTCACGGTCGTGGAAAACGGGACCCGCCCGGAGCAGCGGGTTCTTCGCGGGATCCTCGCGGACCTCGCGCGCGTCGCGAACGAAAAGGAGATACGCTCCCCCGCAGTGCTATTCGTCGGGCGGAGCGCCGGACCGCTGGCACAAGAATCATTCCAGGAGCAGCAAAATGAATCCTTCGCGCAAAGTGTTTGACGACGTATCGCAACTGATCGGCTCCCGGGATAACCCGACGCCGCTGGTGCGCCTGCGCAAATTGCCATCCCCCGGTAGCGGTGTGATCTTCGCCAAACTGGAATGGATGAACCCGTTCGGCTCGATCAAGGACCGGACCGCCCGATATCTCCTCGAAGGACTCCGCAGGGACGGCCGGCTCGCCGGAAAGCAGATCGTCGAACCCACTTCCGGCAACACCGGGATCGCCATCGCCGCTCTCGCCAACCTTCTCGGTGTTCCGTGCACCATCACGATCCCCTCCGGTGCTCCGGAGGAGAAGATCGCGATGCTGCGCCTTCTCGGCGCGGAGGTTTGGCCGACCCCCGACGACCTGTGCCCCATCGACCACCCCAAGGACGGGGCGATCGCGCTGGCGAGGACGTTCGTGACCGGGGAATCGACCCGGGACCGGTACGTGATGCCGAACCAGTACGAAAATCCGGAAAACGTACGGGCGCATTACGAGACGACCGGCCCGGAAATCTGGGACCAGACGGAAGGAAGGGTCACCCACTTCTTCGCCGGCTACGGGACGTGCGGGACGATCACCGGCGTAGCGAAATACCTGAAGGAGCAAAACCCCGCCGTCCAGATCATAGCCATCGAGCCGGAGAAGGGTCACCGGCTTTCGGGGCTGAAGAATTTCCAGGAGAGCAAAAAACCAATCATCCTTGACGACTCCCTGATCGACAAAATCGTTCGCGTTCCCGATGGCCCGGCGTACGGGACCGCGATCCGGTTGGCACGGGAAGAAAGCCTGATGGCCGGCCCATCCACCGGCGCGATCGTCTGGGCGGCCTTGCAGGAGGAACTCCCCGCAGGGGCCGTGGCGGTGTGCATCTCCCCCGATAACGCGTTCAAATACGCCACCCACTATGCCCCCCTCGTCGCCAACGACGGGATCCCGACCGTGGCGGTGACTGCGTGAACGATGCGGACTACAAGGAGCTGAAAAAGGGCGGGATGATGCGGCAGGCCGAGGCCGGGCTCTTCTCGGTCCGTCTCCACGTGGTCGGCGGCCGCCTCGACACGAAACAATTGCAGGCGATCCATGATGCGGCGGACCGGTTTGGGCGGGGAGAGGTGCACCTCACCACCCGGCAGGGGGTCGAGATCCCCAACGTGCCGCACGATTCCCTTTCCGCCCTCAAGGAACACCTCGCCCCCTCCGGGGTCGGAGTGGGGGTCTGCGGGCCCACCGTCCGAACGGTTACGGCG
>JAGGAJ010000249.1 GCA_017889845.1 Deltaproteobacteria bacterium | reverse complement strand
CCCCGGATCGACAGCGCCAGCCGCGGGGGCGGACCGGCGGAATCCCGGTCGGGGTAGGACACTTCCACGTTCATGCCGGGGAGCCGGTACTCCGCCCGGGTGAGGAACCTCCTCCCGGGATCGGAATGCAGCGTCTGCCGGACGTCCGCCAGGGACCAGCCGCCGTCCGGGTTCCGCGCCGCCTCTCCCCCGGATACGGGGTAGCCGGGGCCGCCGGAGAGGATCCGTGCGACGGAAATGTCCCCCGACGCCAACGGCTGCGCTTCCCGGAACCCGAGCAGGTCCGCGGCGGGTCCCGGGGAAACTTCCACGCGGCGCCCGTCATTGGCAAGAAACAGAACGCCGCGGCCCATCGGGTCGTACAGCCCCACGGTCTCCTCTGCGGCGGAAAGCGCGCTGATCCCCGCGACGAAAGGGACCGCGTCCCTCAGGAACGGAACCAGCACTCCCGAGAAGGACGCCTTCACGGGAAAGGCGACCGCGGTGAACTGTCCCGCGAAAAACGCTTCCGCCCGTCCGCCCTCCGGCCCGGTGAGGACCGTGCGGGAGGGGGCACACCCCGCCGCGGCGAGCGCCAGGAGGGACAGGGCGCCGAACCCGAGGGCGTGCAGGCCCCTCACTTCCCCGCGGGCCCCGCCTTCCGGATGCTCTGGAGCTTGACCGAGACATCCTGCGGCTTTTCGTGGCCCTTCGCGATGGCCCGCTCGAAGAAGGTGGCCGCCTCCTCGCCCTTCCCCTGCGCCAGCAGGACGTCCCCGAGGTGCTCCAGGATGACCGGGTCGTCGGGGGCCAGCTTCAGGGCCCTGCGCAGTTCCGCGTCGGCGCGCGGATAATCGCCCTGCCGGTAGTACACCCAGGCGAGGCTGTCGAGGAAGTAGCCGTCGTCGGGCCGGATCTCCAGCGCCCGCAGGATCAGTTTCTCCGCCTCCGGAAGACGCATGTTCCGGTCCGCGTACGTGTAGCCGAGGTAGTTCAGCGCGGTGGCGTGCCGGGGATCGAGCTCGATCACCTTCTCCATCGCCGCGATCACCTGGTCGAGTTTTCCCAGCTTGTCGCAGATGACGCCGAGGGAGAACCAGGCGCCGGGGTTCGCCGGCGCCTTCCCGGTGGCCTCGGTCGCCACGACGAGGGCCTCCTCGTACCGCTTCGCCTCCTCGAGCTGACCCGCCAGGAAGATCATCAGTTCCACGTCGTCGGGGTTCTTCTCCCGCAGCCTCCGGACGATGGCGATCGCCTCGTCGCTCTTCTTCTGCCGCCCGAGGGACAGGGCCAGGTGGAGCATCGCCTCCCGGTACGCCGGGGAGCCTTCCGGGACCTGGCGGAACGCCTCGTGGGCCTCCGCCACGGCCCCCTTCTCCTCGTAGGCCGTCCCGAGGAAGAAGCGCACGTGGGCATTCCCCGGCTCCGCGTTGAGGACGAAGGTGAACTCGTTGATGGCGTCGTCGAACCGGTCCCGGTCGAGGTACAGGAGCCCCAGCCTCGTCCGGAATTCCAGGTTGGAGGGGGAAAACTTCTTCAGCTCCTCGTACTGTCCCACCGCCTGGTCGATCTTTTTTTCGCGGATCAGCACGCGCCCCAGCCGCTCCCGGATGAACGGGTTGTTCGGCGAGGCGTGCAGGGCCTTCTTGTACCGCTCCTCCGCCTCGGTGTTCCGGTCCAGGATCTCGAGGACCGCAGCGGACTCCAGGAGGGCCGCATCGAAGCCGGGTGCGATCGCGAGGGCCTTGTCGTAATCCTCCAGGGCCTCCCCGAACTTCTTCTGTGCCGCCTGGATCCGGCCACGATAGTAGAAAGCGAGATAGGAGTCGGGGTCCCTTTCGATCAGGCCCCCGAGCGTCTCCTCCGCCTTGGGGAAATCCCCCTTCTCCGCGTACAGCGTGGATATGTGGATGTACGCCTCCTCGTTTTCCGGGTCGTCCTCCACCACCCGCCCGTACTCCTGGAGGGCCCTGTCACTCTCCCCCGACGCCGCGAGGATGCCGGCCAGGAGATACCGGGAGCGGGTGTGCCCCTCGTCGGCGGCGAGAGCCCTCCGGAGGGCGTCCCGCGCCTCCGTGAGGCGCCCCTTCTTCACCTGGACGTTCCCGATCTCGTAGAGGATGTCCGGGTCGTTGCCCGCGTACTTCAGGGCCTTCTGGTACGACTCCAGCGCCGCGTCCAGTTTCCCCTCGCGGTATTCTAGGTACCCGGCGAGGAAGTGCGCGTAGGCCCGGGATTCGGCCCGGGAGTTCAACGGGGAGGCGTACCCGTGGAATGCCTCCCCCGGGGCGGCAAAAAGAATGAGGGCCAGGGCCCCCATCGCGGCGTGAAATTTCATCCGTTCCCCCGGAAAATAGAAGAAACAGACTGTATTATACACTACACCGACAACGACGCAGGGGTGACCGGTGCCCGCATCTCCCGTCTTTTCCAGTCTCCCCGTATCGCGGATTCTTGCCGCGTTGGCCTCCCGCGGCGGGGAGTACGCCGAGCTGTTCTCCGAAGAGGTCCGGTCCCTGACGATCGTGCTGGACGACTCGCGCATCGAGCGGGTGGTCTCCGGGGAGGACGCCGGGATCGGGCTCCGGCTGCTCTTCCGCGGGAAGACG
>JAGGAJ010000248.1 GCA_017889845.1 Deltaproteobacteria bacterium | reverse complement strand
GGGGACGGCGACCTCGCGGCCATCGGCACCTCGGAGGTCGTCCACGCGGCGAACCGGGGTGAGAACCTGACCGTGATCTTCGTGAACAACACCACCTACGGGATGACGGGCGGGCAGATGGCCCCCACCACGATGCTCGGGCAGAAAACCTCCACCTCCCCCTACGGCCGGGACTTCCGGGGAGACGGCTACCCGATCAAGATGGCGGAGCTGCTGGCCGGCCTCGAGGGAACCGCCTACTCCGCACGGGTCGCGGTGTCCACACCCGCCCAGATCCGGAAGGCCAGGGAGTCGGTCCGCAAGGCGTTCGAGATGCAGCTCAACGGGATGGGGTTCTCCATCGTCGAGTTCCTCTCCACCTGCCCGACGAACTGGGGGATGAAGCCGCTGGACGCCCAGAAGCGGGTCCTGGGGGAGATGTCGGAATATTTCCCGCTCGGGGTCTTCAAGGAGAGGAAGCAGGCGGACTTCGCATGACCACCGACATCATCATGGCCGGCTTCGGCGGGCAGGGGATCCTGATGATCGGCAACCTCCTGGCGCTGGCGGCGATGGAGGAGGGGAGGCACGTCACCTACTTCCCGGCGTACGGCGTGGAGATGCGTGGGGGCACGGCGAACTGCACCGTCGTCATCTCCGACGAGGAGATCGGGTCCCCCGTCGTGGGGCGCCCGAAATCCCTCCTCATCATGAACGGGCCGTCCCTGGAGAGGTTCCTCCCTTCGATGGCGCCGGGGGGGGACCTGATCATCAACAGCTCCCTGGTGGATGCGTCGATGGTGAACCGCAACGACGTGCGGCTGCTCTCCGTCCCGGCGGACGAGATCGCCCGGAACGTCATCGGGAGCCGGCAGATGGCGTCGATGGTCGCGCTCGGGGCGTATGTGGCCCGCACAGGGGTCGTGAGACTCGATACGCTGAACGACTGCCTCCCGAAGGTCATCTCGAAGAAGTACGAGAAGTTCATCCCGCTCAACGTCAACGCCTTGAAGGAGGGGGCCGCCCTTGCCGGAATACACGCGTGACGAGACGATGGACGACGTCCTGGCGAAAGTTGCAAAGGAGTCGGGGGACCGCGAGGAGCCCGGGAAGAAAGGCGAGATCCCGGTGGGGGAGAACGTACGGAAGTTCCGCGAGGCGGCCGGGCTGACGGTGCAGCAGTTCGCGGAGAGGACCGGCTTCTCCGCCGCGCTGCTGGCACAGGTGGAGAACCGGATGGTATCCCCGTCGCTGGGAACCCTCGTCAAGATCGCCAACGCCTTCGACACCACCGTGTCCGCGTTCCTCGGCGGGAAGGAGGAGCGGGAGTTCTCCATCGTACGGAAGGAGGAACGCGCCGTCGTCTCCCGCGTGGGGCTGAAGGAAGGCGGGAAGTCCCCCTACACATACGAGTCCCTGGGTTCCGGGAAGGCGGGGCGGAAGATGGAGCCGTTCCTCGTCCGACTGCAGCCCCTCTCCGAACCCCCCAGGGCGCGCAGCACCCACGACGGGGAGGAGTTCCTGTACGTCCTGTCAGGGAAGATCGAGGTGTGCCTCGGGGCCCTCTCCGACATCCTGGAGGAGGGGGACAGCATCTATTACGATTCCACGATTCCCCACCACGTCCACTCCGCGGATGCCCGGGAAGCGCTGATCCTCGCGGTGATCCACGCGGGCTAGTCCCCGGTGAGCGGCCCCGCCCCGGAACTGGCGTTCCGGTTCGCCGCCCGGATCGTCGCCGATCCCGCGCACGCCGTCGGGTTGTGGAGGTCGGTGACGGGGTGCAAGGCCGTGGGGTGCGTGCCCCCGATCCCCGTACCCGAGATCCTTCACGCCGCCGGACTTCTCCCCGTATCGTTGGCCGTCCGGAAAATTCCCGGTTCGCTGTGGTCCTGCGTAGACGCATGGGTAGTCGCCCCGGGCGATCCGCCGTTGCGGGAACCTGCAACGGAGAAGGGACGGTTCGAATTCCCGACCGTACCTCCCGTCGACCTCGCAGCGGCCCTTGACCTGCTGGAATCCCTGGCGGAATGGGCGAGCCAGCTGTCCGGCCGGCCTGTGACGGAAGGAGGCCTCTGGAAGTCGGTCCGGGCATACCGCGAACGGAACGACCTTCTCTCCCTATACGAGGACCGTTCCGAAAAAGGAGACGGGCTCCCGCCGGGCGCAGCAGCGGGCGACATCGCCAGCGCAGGAAATTATCTCCCGCCGGAGGCGCATTCCCGGCTTCTCGCACAGTCGCTTCGAATCGGTTGCCCTGATACGCCGGGATCATGGAAGGAGGAGAGGGAAGACCCGCTCCTTCGCCTGGCCCGCCGGATGATGATGGATAGATGACACGCCAGTTATAGAAAGAAAAACGGTTGACAGCGAAGGGGCTAGGGGATAGTATCTTGCCAGTTAACGTAAGGTGGTAATCGTGGTTCCGCAGACCCAGGAGAACCCCTCGCAATCCTCCCCCCGTAAGGACACGTACGCCATCGGCGAACTCAGCCGGCTGGTGAACCTTTCCCAGCGCACGATCCGCTACTACGAGGAGATCGGGCTGCTGCACTCGGTGCGCCGCATCGAGAACGGGAAACGGGTTTTCACCGACGGCGACGTGCGTCGCCTG
>JAGGAJ010000247.1 GCA_017889845.1 Deltaproteobacteria bacterium | reverse complement strand
GCAGGGGCCGACGACGGCATCGGCGTCCTCATCGGACTGGCGATCCTCGTCATCCTCGTCATCGTGATCCTCAAACTGATGCATAAGGAAGTCATCGTTCGCTGATATTGCGGCCTGGCACGGTATCGGGCGTCGCCCGGGAACAGGGTGGCGCCCTTTTTTTTATCGCAGATGGTCTCCCGCCCGATGCGCGGCCAATGCACCCTGTTCGAAGCGGATAAAATCCATTCCAGAGAGTTCGGCGGTTCCGGTTTATATTCGTAAGGGAGGACCCGATTCCCGGCAGGAGGGAGAACTTGAAAACAACAGCCGGCATTCCCTATCTCCCGGACAATGAACTTGCCGGACCGGCAGAGTTGGTCAACCCGATTCGCGCCCGCCGTACCGGCGGCAAGCTGCTGAACCTCGACCGCATTCTGCTGCACAGCCCACCCTTTGCCCGGGGGTGGAATTCCATGTTCGGGGCCATCCGCAGCCAGTTGTCGTTGTCGGCCAAGCTGCGGGAGCTGGCCATTGTGGCGATCGGAGCGATAAACAAAGCCGACTATGAATATGCGCACCACGAGCCGGATTTCCTGAAGGCCGGCGGCACCAGGGAACAATTGGTCGCGTTGGCGGATGTGCCCGCCGCTGTCGACAATACCAGGTTGTTCGACGATGCGGAGCGCGCCACGCTGGCGCTGACCTACGAAATGACGCGCAACATCACCGTGGCGGACGCCACCATGAAGAGGGTGCGCGCCATATTGCCTGACCGGCAGGTTGTGGAGCTGGCGGGAACCATCGCCGGCTACAATATGGTGTCCCGCTTCGTGGTGGCGATCGGCCTGACCGGCAGGTTGTGGAGCTGGCGGGAACCATCGCCGGCTACAATATGGTGTCCCGCTTCGTGGTGGCGATCGGGATCGAGCTGGAGCAGCCGCACCGGGGGAATTGACGGGCTGTTTCACCTGAATGCCTGTTCTCGCCAGCGGCGACCGGCGGGGGCGGGTAAGAACCCCACGGACCTGGAGGCACCTCATGAATCGGAAGACGTACTTCCTGCTCTGCGGAGTGGTGTTCTTCGTGGTCGCCGCGGCGCATCTGACGCGCCTGATCTTCGGATGGGAAATCGCAATCGCCGGTTGGACCGTTCCCCAATGGGTCTCGGTTCCCGGTCTCATCATCCCTGGCGTTCTATCCGCCTGGGGGTTCGTGCTGGCATCGCGACCGGGCTGACAGGCAGTACCGAGTGAGATGGAGGCCTCGTATGGATGGACCGATGACGGGGAGTGGCCAGGTTCGTCGGAAATGCAGGGGGGCTGCGTGACCATGCAACGATCCGTTTCCACTGTCGGTGTTCACGGACTGGTGGCGCTGTTCGTGGCGGCTGTCGTTCCCGCGGCCGTTTCCGCCGCTTCTTGCCGGTTGAACGACCCGGCCGTGCTTCGGAACATCGGGTACAGAGGAATCTGCGACAACACGGCAATCCTCAGGGATGGCGTCTATGAGGGGAAACCGTTCGTCCCGGGGGGGGCGTCCCGGCCTCGGGTGGAACTGCTCGATATGCCCCCCGTCCGACACGACCTGGACGGGGACGGGATCGATGACGCCGCCGTCCTTCTTGCGGAAAGCTCCGGCGGGAGCGGTGTGTTCACCTATCTGGCCGTCGTCGCCTGTCGGGACGGCCGGGCGGTCAACGCCGGAACCACCGTTCTCGGGGACAGGGTCATGATCCGCTCCGTGGCCGGCCAGGAGGGCGCCATCGTCGTGGAATTCGTCGCGGCGGGTCCCGGCGAGCCCCACTGCTGTCCGACCCGGAAAGTGCGGAACAGATACCGCCTGCGGGACGGGGAACTTCTCCTCGCCTCCTCGGAAGTGCAGGGAACCCTCTCCTTCGCCGACCTGAAGGGGGTCACATGGCGGCTCTCCCGCCTGGGACGGAACGAGCGCGTTCCGGAAGGCGTGAAGGTCACGGCAGTGTTCGGGGATGGAAGGGTCTCGGGGTCGGGCGGGTGCAACCGGTATTCGGCCTCGGTTGTCGAAACCGATCCCCAAGGATTCTCGATCGGCCCCGCCGCTTCCACCAGAATGGCGTGCCCCGATCCGGCCGGGGGATTCGAGGACAGATATTTCTCCGCCCTTCAGGCTGCGAACCGGTTCGGCTTCCTCCTCGGGAATCTCGTCCTTCATTACGGGAAGGGGGATGTACGGGAAACCATGACGTTCGAACGCGAGGTTCCGCGCTGAAGCAGGAGGAATTCGACCTCGCGGCCCGCGATCCGCCGTCTCCCGATCGGGGCAGGCACGCAATCCGGTCCCGGCCATACCTCTGGCGATTCATTTTCCGGCCCCGTGTGACGTGAGGAGCGCAACGATGTCCTTGTGCCCCCATTGCGCCGCCACGTCCGACGGCGTCAATCCATTCCGGGCTTTCGCGTTGACATCCGCCCCTTTTTCGATGAGCAGCAGGACCAGGTCTTTCTGATTGTTCAGTGCGGCGGCGTGCAGCGGCGTCATGCCATCCGGAAATATCGCGTTGCCGCTCCCCCCCCCTTTTTTCATGAGAAGCCCCGGAACGTCTTTGTGACACCGGCTGGTGCTGTCCGTAATACGCAGCGGCGATGCACCATCTTCGGCCCGGCAGTTTACGTCCGCGCCACGGGCGAGGAGAATCTCCGCAACGCTCGCGTGCCCCCAGAGCGCTGCCACGTGCAGCGGCGTCCAGCCATTCAGGGCCTTCGCATCGACCGCCGCTCCCTTTTCGATGAGAAGCGCGGAAAGATTCCGATGGTCCCCGTTTGCGGCGAAGTGCAGCGGCGTCATCCCGTTCCCATCCCCCGCATTGACATCCGCCCCTTTCGACAGGAGCAGCTCGGCGACGTCCCTGTGCCCCCAGACCGCCGCAGCGTGCAGAGGGGTGAGTCCCGCGCCGGATGCTCCATTGACATCCGCCCCCGAGTCCAGGAAGCGGAGGGTCTCGTTCACCTTTCCGGCTTCCGCCGCATCGTGGATCGGATCCGCATCGACCGCGGACCAGGCGAATACCCCGAAGAAGATCAGCATCGCCGTCGAGCAGCTTCGCCGCACGGAAAGCCGGGGCCAGCGGAGACGTCTTCCCATCATGGAACCGCGCCGGATCCCGGGGAGACCCTCCCGGGATCCAGGGGACGCAGCTTTCTCGAAACGTTCAGTTTCCCAAGACCGGCGAAAAACCGGTGCCTCTCCGGATACCGGGCCGAAAACCGTTTGGCCCCCATTTTCATGCAGCCCCACGATTCCGCAAAATCCGCGAATCCGTTGTCGACCCCGTCCAAAGGCTCCTTCTCGCGAATCCTGTTCCACCTCGATATCAACCGTTTGTTCAGGAAGGAGCTGTAGGGGTTGTGGACGTTCAGTCCCTGGGCGTAATGCTTCAGCCATCTGGCTTTTTCTTCCCGGCCCG
>JAGGAJ010000246.1 GCA_017889845.1 Deltaproteobacteria bacterium | reverse complement strand
ATGACGAGGCGGGCCGAGCCCTTCAGGGCCGCCCACTGGTCCCGGAAGGTATGGTGCGAGCCACCGGCGCCGTGGAGGAAGAGGATCGTCCGGGGGCTCTTCTTCACGCTGTCCTGGAAATGGACGGTCTGCCCCTGGACGGTTATCTCCGGCATCGCGCGCCCCCCGGGTGGTGTCGCACCAAGTATATCCAATATTGTCCCGGCGGTTTGCGCTAAGATTTGGGTTGAGCGGGAGCGCCACCGTCTGCCAAGAAACATTCCGCCCAATACCTCACAGGAGATTTCGGACGGATGCCCTCGAAGACGATCGGCCGGGAGATCATGTGGAACCTGCCGCACCCCGCGGCGACGATCCTGTATGCCCTGTTCGGCGTGGTCCTATTCATCCTCGCATGGGGAGTCTGGCAGCGCGTGGAGGCGTACCGCCGCGGGCGGGCCGAGCGGGAAAACCGCCTCGACGATCTGCGGGGGCGTCTGCGGGACACCCTGCGCATGGCCGTCGGACAGGAGCGCGTGCTGAACCGGAGGTCCGGAGGGCTGATCCACCTGTGCATCTACTCCGCCTTCATCGTGCTCTTCATCGTCACCTGCCTGGTCGCCGTGGAGTACGACCTGGGCGTCGTGATCCTCGACGGGAACTTCTACATCGTGTTCAAGCTGTTCGCGGAGACGTTCGGCCTTCTCCTTCTGGCCGGTGTCGCGGGGGCCCTGGTACGGAGGTACCTCTTCCGCCCGGAAGGGTTGACCCGCGACCCGGAGGACCTGCTGCAGCTCCTGCTCATCGGAGCGATCGGCGTCACCGGGTTCCTGATCGAGACCGCCCGCATCGCGGCGACGCGTCCGGCCATCGCCCCGGTTTCCTACGTGAGCAACGCCCTCGCGCCGGTCCTGTTTTCGGGGATGTCCTTCCAGGAGATCGTATCGGTGCACAAGGCGTTGTGGTGGGGCCACCTCCTGATGGCCTTCGGCTGGATCGCCACGGTCCCCTTTTCGAAGATGGTCCACTTCGGCGCCGGGACGGCCAGCGTGTTCTTGCGCTCCTCCCGCCCCAAGGGCGCGCTCCAGCCGGTGCCGGACATCGAGGAGGAGGAGAAACCCGGGGTTGCGGCGGTCGAGGACTTCTCCTGGAAGCAGCTCCTGTCGGCGGACGCCTGCACCAAGTGCGGGCGGTGCCAGGACGAGTGCCCCGCCTACGCCGCCGAGATGCCCCTCTCACCCCGGGAGATCGTCCTGAAGACGCGGGAGGAGCTGACCCGGGACATCCGCTTCTCCCTGGTCCCCTCCCTGGAGCAGGTGGACAAGGCGACGGGGAAGCGGATCGAGCCGGAATTCGCACGGGAGGTCCTCACCCCGGACGAGATCTGGTCGTGCACCACCTGCCGGGCGTGCATGCAGGCGTGCCCGGTCCTGATCGAGCACATCGACATGATCGTCGACGTCCGCCGCGGGTACGTGGCGGCCTCGAAGGTCCCCGATTCCGTGCGGACCGCGCTGCGGAAGATGGGCGATACGGGGAACCCGTGGGGGCTCCCGCAGGATGACCGGATCGCATGGGCCGCGGGTCTCGAGGTCCCCTACGCATCGGAGAAAAAGGAATTCGAGTACCTCTACTGGGTCGGCTGCGCCGGCGCGTACGACCCGCGGAACCAGAAGGTGACCCGCGCCATCGTTTCCCTCCTGAACCGGGCCGGCGTGAGCTGGGCCACGCTGGGCCTCGAGGAGATGTGCTGCGGCGAATCCGCCCGCAGGATGGGGGAGGAGGGGCTGTTCCAGCTGGGGATGGTGCAGATGGTGAAGGAGGTGTTCGAGACGTACCGGGTACGGAAGGTGATCACACAGTGCCCGCACTGCTTCAACACCTTCCGGAACGAGTACCCCCAGTTCGGCGTGGACGTGGAGGTGGTGCACCACTCGGTGCTGATACGCGACCTGATCGCGCAGGGAAGGCTTTCGCCCCGGAAGGCCGTCAAACTGTCGCTCGCATTCCACGACTCCTGCTACCTCGGACGGCACAACGACATCTACGAGGCCCCCAGGGAGGCGATCGGGGCCATCCCCGGCGTCGCGGTCAACGAGATGGAGAAGAACCGGGAAGAGGGCTTCTGCTGCGGGGCCGGCGGCGGCGGCATGTGGATGGAGCTTCCGGGAAAGCGGATCAACCACCTCCGGTTCGCGCAGGCTATGCGGACCGGCGCCAACGCCGTGGGGTCCGCCTGCCCCTACTGCCTCACCATGTTCGACGACGCGATCAAGTTCCACAATCTCGAGGAGTCGGTGCAGGCGAAGGACGTAGCGGAGCTGGTCGCGGAGTCGATGTAACCCGGCATTCCCGGGAACCGGGGTTACAAGGGGGGTTGTCGCCCGGCGACTCCCCTTTTTTCTTTTTCAACCGCCCTTGCTTTAATACAATGATTGTTGGAACCCTGCTTCCCTTATGGGTTCCGGGAAGGGAGGGCCGTGGACGATGGATTCCCCCCCCGGGAACATCCTTTCGAATATACTTCGGAAACGGCTGAAATCATTGGGGTATCCTTCGCTCCGGCGATTCCACGCCGATCGGCCTGCGCTGGGGTTGAGCTACGAGGTGCTCCGGCAGGTGGTCTACACGGG
>JAGGAJ010000245.1 GCA_017889845.1 Deltaproteobacteria bacterium | reverse complement strand
GATGGTCCCCCAGACCACCGTCCACCTGGAGGGGAGGGCGGCGGAGACGATGCTCAAGATGATGAACGCCCTCGAGGAGTCGGACGACGTCCAGAACGTTTGGGCGAACTTCGACATCTCCGACGAGGCGATGGAGGCGTTCGGCTGATGGGCGGGGGACGCCCCTGCGACGGATCCTAGGCATCGACCCGGGGTCGGTGCGGACGGGGTACGGGATCGTCGACGTGCGCGGGAACGCCGTCGCCCCCGTGGCGTGGGGGGTGATCCGGACCGAACGCGACGGTTCCTTCCCCGACCGTCTGCACACGATCCACCGGGAACTCTCGGAGCTGATCCTCCTCCACCGCCCCACCGAGGCGGCGGTGGAGAAGGTCTTCCTCGCGAAAAACGCCTCCTCCGCCCTCAAGCTCGGGCAGGCCCGGGGGGCCGCGATCGTCGCCTGCCGCGCGCACGGCCTCGCCGTCCACGAGTACAGCGCGCGGGAGATCAAATCCGCCGCCACCGGGTACGGCGCCGCCCCCAAGGAGCAGGTCGCCGGCATGGTGGCGCGCCTCCTCGGGATCCGCGAGCCCGTCCCCGAAGACGCCTCCGACGCCCTCGCCATGGCGTTCTGCCGCGCCGTCACCCGCGACCTGGGCTGACCCACCCGCCGTGGTATCATAGGGCGCGATGATCGATCACCTGCGCGGGCGCCTGTCGGGAGGCGGGAAGGATTTCGTGGTGGTGGAGGCGGCCGGGATCGGATTCCGGGCATACGTCTCCGCCGAGACCCGGAAGGAGCTCCCCCCCGACGGGGAAGGTTGCATCCTGCGGACACACCTCCACTTCCGGGAGGGCGGCGCCGACCTGTACGGATTTTCCACCGAGACCGAGCGGGAGATCTTCCTTGCCACCATCGGGGTGAGCGGCGTCGGGCCGAAGTCGGCCATGGCCGTCCTGTCCGTGCTGGGAATCGCCGGGGTCCTCTCCGCGTGCGCCCGGGAGGACGCGGCCGCCTTCACGCGCGCCCCCGGGATCGGGAAGAAGCTGGCACAGCGCATCGCCCTTGAGCTCCCCGACCGGCTGAAGAAGGTTTCCGTGGAGTTCGCCCCCTCCGCAGGGGAGGAACCGCAGCCTCCCACCGCCCCGGAAGCCCAGGCCGCGGAGGCGCTGGTGGCCCTCGGGTTCTCGCGGGCGGAGGCGCAACTCGCGGTGGCGGCGGCGCGCCGGGAGAAGGGTGCGGACCTTCCCGCGGAGGCCATGATCCGCGAGGCGCTGCGGCGCATGTCGGGCGCGCGCGGATAAACGGGATGCGACCCGAAGGGGGAGACGGGGTGGACGAAAGGATCGTGGACCCTGTGACGGCGGGGGGGGAGTCGCCGATCGACCTCTCCCTGCGCCCGAAGCGTCTGGCCGACTTCATCGGCCAGTCCGCGATCGTCGCGAACCTGAGGACGTTCATCTCCGCCGCGAGGAGCCGCGGGGAGCCACTCGACCACGTGCTGCTCTCGGGCCCGCCGGGTCTCGGAAAGACGACGCTCGCCCACATCGTCGCGAACGAAATGGGCGCGGGGATCCGCACGACGTCCGGGCCCGCGATCGAGCGGAAGGGGGACATCGCGGCGATCCTCACGGGTCTAGCGCCCGGGGACGTCCTGTTCATCGACGAGATCCACCGGTTGAGCCGCGTCGTGGAGGAACTCCTGTACTCCGCGATGGAAGACTTCGCACTCGACATCATCCTGGGGCAGGGCCCCTCCGCCAAGTCGATCCGCCTCACCCTGCCGCGCTTCACGCTCGTCGGGGCCACCACCCGCACCGGCCTGCTCACCTCCCCGCTCCGGGACCGGTTCGGAGTTCCTTTCCGGCTGGAATATTACGGCACCGCGGACCTCGAGGAGGTGATCCGTCGCTCCGCCGCTTCCCTCTCCATCCCCATCGCCCCGGAGGGCGCGCGGGAGATCGCACGCCGTTCCCGGGGTACGCCACGGGTCGCCAACCGGCTGCTGCGGCGCGTCCGGGACTTCGCGCAGGTGAAGGGGGACGGTACGATATCCCGGGAGATCGCGGACCACGCGCTGCTGCAGATGGAGGTGGACCGCGAGGGTCTCGATGTGATGGACCGGAAGATCCTGCGCGTGATCCTGGAGAAGTTCCAGGGCGGGCCCGTGGGCGTGGAGACGATCTCCGCCTCCGTCAGCGAGGAGCGGGACACGATCGAGGACGTGTACGAGCCGTTCCTGATCCAGCAGGGGTTCCTGAAGCGGACTCCCCGGGGAAGGGTCGCCACCCCCGCCGCATGGAAGCACCTCGGTTTGACCGTCCCGAAGACAGCGCTCCAGGAAGGGCTTTTCGGGGAGGGTTAGTGGCCCACTTCATGACACCACTCGGGAAGGCGCTGATCGTCGCCGGCCTGCTGATCGCCGCCGGCGGACTCCTGCTCCTCCTTTCCGGCAAGTTCGGCTGGATCGGTCGGCTGCCCGGGGACATCACCATCCGCAGGGAGAATTTCACCTTCCATTTTCCGCTGGCGACCTGCCTGCTGGTGAGCGCGATCCTCTCCCTGCTCCTCTGGCTGTTCCGGAAATAGGCCCGGGAAGTACCCCCGCTGTTGCAGGACCGGATCGGGCGGGTATAATACCCCGGGGGTGGAAGTGCGCGTCCT